>CAYFTA010000001.1:0-58886 GCA_964346015.1 uncultured Muribaculaceae bacterium
CCCCCCCATGCAAATTTTTCTACTTTTTTCTCAAAAAAACACAAAAAAACAGGTCCTAAAGCCACGGCTCTTTCATTTAAGATTTAGTTGCTATCCTGAGAATGTTGTTATTTTATAGCGAGTGTTTCCTTGAATGGTGCGGGCGCTTTTTGCTCGCGCGGTTCATAATTTATGGAGAGATTCGATGATGGAAAGATATTCAATACCGTCTATAAAAACATTAGATCCGTCGACTCCTTTTGTTATTAGTCTAGGGTCACAAATTGCGACACTCTCCATAATTTTTACTAAATAAATAATTATAATGCATTTATCCAGTCCACCATGTCTCTCAGCACAACTGGGCTAATAGTTTGCTCAATTTTGCTATACTCAGTAGGTAATCCTGTTTCACATTCTTGAAAAAGATGATTTAATCTAGGATATATCTTAACAACTGTTTGCTTATTTGACGGCAGATTTTTTTCTATAGCCGCTATATTTAATGAAGGAATTATCTGAACATCCTTATCTCCATTAATTGCAAAAACAGGACATGTGGTATTTCGGATATCAACAGTAGGATCATAACCTATAAAATAATTAAGCCATGGATTTTGTTGAGCAAGAATCATTGCTGTAAACTGCTCTTTAGTAAAAGGGTATTTCTGCCCTGCACTTTCTGCAATCGTTTTAGCTTGTTCATAAAGACATTCGTCACCTTTAACACCTGGGGCTGCCATAGAAATCATAAAATCAAGTAAGTTTTTCGCACCTAACATATATGCAACACTAGCCCCTTCACTATGACCTAATAAACCAACCTTAGAAAACTCTTCTCTCTTACGTAAAAATTTTATACCATATCTGGCATCATCAGCAACTATTGATGTATTCATGGCTTGATATTGACAAATTGATTTACCAACCCCCCTGTCATCATATCTCAGTGTTGCTATACCGTTTCTTGCAAAGTAATCTGCTATTACAAGAAAAAATTTGTGCTCGTAAATTTCAGAATCTCTATTTTGCCCACCACTGCCTGATACCATTAGCAAAACAGGTACTTTATCACCTTTTTTGTAGTTAACGGGATAAGTAATAGTACCTGAGAGAGTAAGATTAGCCTGAGTATTAGTAAAAATCACATCTTCTGTTATATATGGATATGGTAGTTCTGGATTTTGAGGTCTCTTGTACTCAATTATTCCTTCGGTTAGATTAAGGTTAAATGTCATACCCATTTGTGAGAACTTTCCTTTTATTATTTTTTCATGTAATTTACCCGTATAAGTGATACCAAAATTAGGTAAACTAACACTCACTGAATCTTTTGAAATAAACAATAAATTAGCGGGAAGACTCTTTAAACTTTGATCTGGACTATCCATAGTGCATATTTCTTTGCCATCTAAGTCTTTCAAAAAATTGAAGTTAATATTTAATTTATTTGCTCCCACCTCAAGAGTACCAGTCCATAATCCAGAAATATTTTGGGCATACATATTTGATGTCCACATTAACATCAAAGTTATTAAAATTTTTAAAAGTTTCATAATACTAAAGTTAAAGATGATTGAACTTTTTATTGCAACTCTCGCATGTGTAATTGAAGACAGTTTTTTTTGTAAAAACAATTAGAAGTAGAGCAACGAACAGCATCCCTAAAGTAATATAATCACAGATAGGATTCCTATCCAAATTATACATACTAATGAAGACCCAGTAGCATCCTGAAATAAAAATCAAGAAAATAGAAACTATTATTACAATAGTAATCTGCTTATCATGGCTCTTAACATTTTTTACCGCTTCGCTACCGCACCTAGGACAGTGAATTAAATCTATTTGATTATTTTCCAATATATGTTTTATTAATTGTCTAGAATCTTCATAATCCTGTTCAAAGACATAAATAGAAAAACCAACAATAGGACCGTATGCTCCTGTTCGTTGATCTTGACTTTCATCATGTAGCCTTGAGATAATTTTATTGTCAAACAGTAAGGCTTGAATTTCTTGAGCTTCAAGACTTGTTCTACATTTTAATAGTAATCTTTCTTTCATATTTTTCAAACGAACTATTTAATCATTGATGAATAAACAAATATAAGAAAAAATATAACTGCTATTCTAACAAAGCACTTCAAATTTATATTATTCTTATATCAAAAACAAATTATTCGCATCATATTATGACGAGAATATGAGTATTATTCACATCATTTTGAGTTGGCTTCCATTCTTGACCTTATATCATCTAAGATTTCTACTTTGTAAGAAAAGAATTTAGCTCCTTGATAGGCACCAGATGTGTTACGTGTTTCTTCTGGCATGAATGTCCCTACGAAAGGCGATAATTTATATAATCTACCCTGATATTATTTGATTGTAATCAACTATTAGCAGAGAATATCAAAATGTATTTAACAGAAAAAGATTGACTCACGTAAGGCATATTAATCGTTGATTTTTGTGCCGCCACGTAAATAAAACTCTGGATTAGTCTGCGTCGCGGTCAATTTAATAGAATCCTCTCCAGGGATTTCGTCGCTGCGCTCCGACATCCCTCGCCACCTAGCGGCGGGCGATGCAAAAGAAAAAGAAAAAGACGCTTGAAAGTAAACTTTCGCGTCTTTTTCTTTTTCATTTGCGGAGAGAGAGGGATTCGAACCCCCGGACCCGTGAAGATCAACGGTTTTCAAGACCGCCGCATTCGACCACTCTGCCATCTCTCCAGTATTTATTTTTTCTCCTTTGGGGTCTTCCCTGTTTGTTTTGCATTTTCAGAACTTTGCGTTTTCAGAGATTTCCTTTAAGGGATTGCAAATGTACAAATTTATTTCGAATGAACAAATGTTTCATGGTTTTTTTGTTGTCTATTGAAGAAGTATGGAGATTTTACTAAATTTGGCGTTGGTTTATATGAAAAGGGCAAATCTTTAAAGTGCGTAAAATTATAATGGATGAAAGCAAGAAATTAATATAAAAAATAGAAGGAAGAAAATATACAATATGAAAAAGATAATTACGATTATTGCCATTATGGCCATTGGCTATACTGCAGCAGCACAGAAGAAGGGGCAGTTTGCTTTTGCTAACTCGATTTATATTGATGGGGGAACTAATATTAGCTCTGTAAAAGGCGATGGTGATAATATAAGAAATACAAGAGCTAAAAATACACTCTTTACAATAGGTACGGGAATCGATTATTTTGTAATGGATAATCTTGCTATTACTGGAAGAATTAAGTATGGACTTTATAATGCAGGAGGCAGGAGTGACCATACTTTTACTGTAGCTCCAGGAGCAAGATACTATGTTCCTTTAGTTGCTAACAAATTTTTCTACACTCCTGGTGCTAATATTTCAATGGGGCTAGAAACTAGCTTTGGGGATGTTGGCTTTACTTGTGGATTAAATCTTGACCTTGCAATGCTTGAGTTTAGGCCTATAGAGAGGCTTGGTCTGACTTTGAGTTTAGCAAGTTTTTCTTGGAATATGGCGACTTATGCGACGGTTGATAGGTCTTCGGGGACGCCTATTATAGCAAGAGAGACAGACCATAGCGTAAGATTAAATGGCTCTTGTGTCAACATAGGAGTGGGAATTAAATTCTATTTCTGATCTTCCTTAGACTCTTGAGCAAAAAACTTCCATTGGAAAAAGAGTAAATAGAGAGCTCCACAGGTCACGCAACTATCAGCGAAGTTGAAGATGGCGCTGAAGAAAATTTGTGGTTGCTTCATCCAAGGAAATTGATATTCGAATAAAGGAAAATAAAACATATCGACTACCCTACCAAACATAAAAGGGAAGGGTGCACCAGGCATTGTGATCTCTGGCCAGATGAGACCGTAGAAAAAGCTATCGATAATATTACCCATAGCTCCAGCTGCAATCATGGTTAAACCCACAAGAACACCTGTTGGAACACTTCCTGCTTGTTGTGCATTTTTTCTTTTTAGAAGGTCTCTTATCCACCAACAAAGGGCCCCAAAGAGCACGACTCTAAAAATAGAAAGTAAGGCTTTGCCCCAAAAGCCTCCGAAGGCCATGCCAAAGGCCATACCTTCATTGAGGACAAAGTGTAATTTAAACCAGTCCCCTAAAACATCAATGGTCTCGCCAAGATACATATTAGTCTTGACGAGCACCTTGATAATTTGATCTATAAGAACAAGTGCTACTCCTAAGGTTAAAAGCTTTTTGCCTTGTGAAATTTTCATGAAAACTGCTTGTTCTTATTAAAACTATTTGCCTTTGTTCATCATTTCTTTAGCTTCAACAGTCAAAGTTGCATGAGGTACAAGGCGTAATCTTTCCTTAGGAATTAACTTACCTGTCATGCGACACACGCCATAAGATTTATTCTCAATTCTGATAAGAGCTGCCTCTAGATTTTGAATGAATTTATACTGACGTTGTGCTAATTGACCTGCTTCTTCTTTTGATAAAGCATTAGCCCCTTCTTCCATTATTTTGAAAGTCGGAGATGTGTCCTCTATATCATTACTTGAGTTGTTTGTTACAACATCTCGAAGGGTTTTGTATTCCCTTTTTGCGTTTTCTAGCATCTCAAGAATGATTTCCTTGAACTCCTGAAGTTCCTCATCACTGTAACGTGCCTTAAAGTCAGGCTCATTAACCTTCATATCTTCTGACATAGTATTATTAAGTTTATTAGTTAATATTCCATATTGTTATCTGTTTACAGAAATATATATTGTTCCGTCGTTCCATTCCACTTCAGTTGGATCTTTTAGCTCTGAAAGAGGAGCAGTCTTAATCGAAAGTGCAAGAGTTTGCGAAGTCACATATTCTTCAAAACTCCCTAAAGAAGAATCTATTACTTTTCTATCTTCATCATTTGCAGCAATTCTTACATCAATCTTATCTGTCACATCAAAACCACTACTCTTACGCAAGTTTTGAATTCTATTAATCAATTCTCGAGCTGTACCTTCTTGTTTCAATTCTTCAGTAATTGTAACATCAAGAGCTATGGTTAAAGTCCCCTCTGTTGCAACAAGCCAACCTGGCATATCTTCTGATGAAATTTCATAATCGCCAGGATTTAAAGTTACATCACCTGAAGGAAGATTCAAAATATAAGTTGCATCATTTGCTTCGGAATCTTGTATTGCAGAAATAACTTCTTGGCTTAAAGTGCCAAAAGCTGCTGCTATTTCCTTCATTTGTTTTCCATATATTTTACCGAGAGTCTTAAAATTTGGTTTAATCTTTTTAGTAATAACTCCTGTTGTATCAAAAACAAATTCTACTTCTTTTACGTTTACTTCATTAAGCACTAACTCTTTAACTGCTTCAAGCTGTTCTTGAACCTTAGTGTCAATTACGGGAACAACTATCTTTGAAAGAGGTTTACGAACATTTATTTCTGCCTTACGACGTAGCGCAAGTACCATAGAAGTTGCTCTTTGAGCTAAGGCCATTCTCTCTTCAAGCGCCTTATCTACAACATTTTCATCACATTTTGGCATTAATTCAAAATGTACTGATTCTGCTTCTGGAACTAAGTCCAAATACAATCTTTCCATATAAAAAGGAGCAATTGGAGCAGCTATAATAGCAACTTTCTTCAGTACTTCATAAAGAGTCTGATATGCAGAAAGTTTATCTACATCCATCTCTCCTCCCCAGAAACGTTTTCTTCCTAAGCGTACATACCAGTTACTCACATGGTCATTCACAAAATCTTGAATTAAACGTCCTGCTGTTGTAATATCATAATCCTCATAAGCTGTAACTACATCTTTAATCAGAGAATTCAAGAGAGAAATAATCCATCTGTCAATCTCTGGTCTCTCAGACATAGGCACTTGCTTACGTTTAGTGCTAAATTTATCAATATTTGCGTAAAGTGTAAAAAATGAATAGGTATTATAAAGAGTTCCAAAGAACTTTCTTCTAACCTCATCTACACCTGCTATATCAAAGCGAAGATTATCCCAAGGCTGAGAATTAGTAAGCATATACCATCTTAGAGCGTCTGGTCCATATTCATCCAAAACTTCAAAAGGATCTACAGCATTTCCAAGACGTTTACTCATTTTATTTCCATCCTTGTCCAAAACAAGTCCATTCGAAATAACTGTCTTAAATGCACATTTATCACTAACCATAGTGTTGATTGCATGAAGAGTGTAGAACCAACCACGAGTCTGGTCAACTCCCTCTGCAATGAAGTCTGCTGTTTGACCAAATTTCTCTGAATTAAGGTTTCTAAGGCCTTCCTGAGCATATGGCATAGCGCCTGAATCAAACCAAACATCGATTAAATCAAGCTCGCGAAACATCTTTTTACCAGAGTCTGAAACTAAGATAATCTCATCCACATAAGGCCTATGAATATCTATTTTTTCATAATTCTCTTTAGACATATCCTCTGGATTGAAACCCTTATCTTTAAATGGATTTGTTAACATAAAGCCTGCTTTAACAGACTTTTCTATCTCGGTGTAAAGTTCTTTTATTGTACCTATACACTTTTCCTCTTGACCATCTTCTGTAACCCAAATAGGAAGTGGTGTACCCCAATAACGGCTACGTGATAAGTTCCAATCTTGAATATTTTCCAACCATTTACCAAAGCGACCAGTACCTGTGGATTCTGGCTTCCACGTAATCTTGTCATTAAGCTCCATCATTCTTTCACGAACAGCAGTAGTCTTAACAAACCATGAATTTAATGGATAATAAAGAACTGGCTTGTCTGTTCTCCAACAATGAGGGTAGGTATGCTCCTGCCTTTCAATCTTAAATGCTTTGCCCTCAAACTTTAACATTACAGCTAAATCCACATCCAAAGTCGGAGCATCTTCTGGTAAAGACTCATCATAGGCATTCTTAACATAGCGACCAGCAAATTCCTTATATGATTCTGAAACATGAGCAGCGACGTATTCAGGATCCATATCCTCAATACGGAAAAAACGCCCTTGCCTGTCTACCTGAGCTGAATGTTCACCATTTATATCTATAACCATGATTGGTGGCACTCCAGATGCTTTTGCAACCTTATCGTCGTCAGCACCAAAAGTAGGTGCAATATGTACTATACCTGTACCACTCTCCGTTGTTACAAAATCTCCTGTAATAACCCGAAAGGCTCCATCAGAAAGAGGTTTGAACCAAGGAATTAGTTGTAAATATGAAATCTCTTCTAAATCCGAGCCCTTAAAGCTGCCCTCAAGAATTCTATACGGCACTAACTTATCCCCAGCCTTATAATCTTCTAGTGCTAAATCCTTTGCTTTAGGATTGAAAAGTTCACCAATAAGCTCTTCTGCAACTATATAGATTGCTTGTTTTCCTGTGTATGGATTGAAAGATTTTATTCTTACATAAGTAATATTCGGTCCTACTGCAAGAGCTGTATTAGAAGGTAGGGTCCATGGAGTTGTAGTCCAAGCTAGGAAAAAGACAGGGAGAGTTTCACAACCATAAAGTGTCTGTGATTGAGCATTTTTAATTACCTCAAACTGGACTACTGCTGTTGTGTCCCTCACGTCCTTGTAGCAACCAGGTTGATTAAGTTCATGTGTACTTAAACCAGTACCGGCCGCTGGAGAATAAGGTTGGATTGAATAACCCTTATAAAGCAGACCTTTATCATAGATATCTTTGAGAAGATACCAAAGAGTCTCAATATAACGATTGTCGTATGTGATATATGGATCATTCATATCCACCCAATATCCAATACGTTCAGTCATATTTTCCCACTCTGCAGTATATTTCATAACCTCTTTGCGACAAGCATTATTGTAGTCTGACACAGAGATTTTCTTACCAATATCCTCTTTAGTAATGCCTAATTTTGTTTCAACCGCAAGCTCCACTGGAAGGCCATGAGTATCCCAACCTGCTCTACGCTCAACCCTATAACCAGCTTGAGTTCTATAACGACAAATTGCGTCCTTAATCGAACGTGCCATTACATGATGAATACCAGGTATACCATTAGCAGAAGGTGGTCCCTCAAAAAACACAAATTCTGGAGCATCTTTTCTTATCTCTAAAGATTTCTCAAACGCTTGGTTTTTCTTCCATCTTTCAAGCACCTCTTCACCGACAGCTACTAAATCTAAACCTTTATATTCCTTAAATATCATAATTTTATATATTTTTGCAGTAGTTACTCTTTGGTCCAATTTAATTAATTCGCAAAGATAAGAAAAAACTATGAATATTATCGATATCATCTTACTGATATGCCTCATTCCTTTCCTTATAAAAGGAGTAAAAAAAGGGATAATTGAGCAAATTTTTGGAATACTTGCTCTTTTCATTGGCGTATGGGCTGCTTATTCTTTTGGTTCTCTGGTTGCTAATTGGCTAACTAATTGGGTTGAGGCATCTCCTAAAATAACAACAATCATTGCCTTTATCCTTGTATTTATACTCATATTTATAGGGATTATTTTAATCGGAAATGCTTTAGAAAGATTTATAAAGTTAGCAAGCCTTGGCTGGATAGATAAAGTATTAGGCTTTCTATTTGGAATAATAAAATACATACTCATAGTAGGTGTTTTAATAATAGCATTTGATGCTTTGAACAATACTTTTGGGATAATAAAACCAAAGGTACTTGCAGACTCTGCGCTCTATGGGCCTATAAAGAAAATAACTGTAAATATTTTCCCTTATTTGAAAAAACTCATTACTAAAGCTCCTGAAGTTAGTGAGTCAAATGTTGTAATGTCGTCTTTTTTACCTATGATATTTTTATTTTTGCGAAGATTACCACGTCGCTAACGCTCCTCGTAATGACAAACATGGGGCCTTTGGGAAGACAACACATGAGCTCCTCAGGATGATAACACAAAAAGCCTTTAGAATAATTAATTATGGCAAAAATACTATTACTTGAAACTTCCACAGCACTTTGCTCCGTTGCCCTTTGGGAAAATGGAGAAATTACCTCCTATAGAAAAAGTGAAGAAGACAGGACGCACGCATCACTAACGGCAGTCTTTGTGGATGAAATATTGAGAGAGAGAGGATTAAAGATACAGGACTGTGATGCCGTGTGCGTAAGCATGGGACCTGGCTCTTATACGGGACTAAGAGTGGGTGTTTCTACCGCAAAAGGTCTATGTTTTGGAGCAAAGAAACCACTTCTGGCTGTGGGTTCTTTGGATATTCTCGTAGCACAGGCTAAGCTAGAAGGATTGGTGCCTAAAGACTGTAAATATATAGTGCCTATGATTGATGCTAGAAGGATGGAGGTATACTGTTCTGTATTCACTGTTGAGGGCGATGAAATCACTGAAACCCAACCACATATAGTGACTGAAGATAGCTTTAAGAACTATTTAAACGCAGGCAAACTGCTATTTATTGGGGATGGTGCAGAAAAATGCAAAGCTGTCATCCACTCTGAAAATGCTATATTTATTCAATGCGAACCAAAGGCTACGTCAATGGGAGAATTGGCCATGGAAGAATATAAGATAGAACGATTCAAAGATGTTGCATACTTTGAACCGTTCTATCTTAAGGATTTTGTTATTACTCGAAGTAAAAAGAAATTATTTTAACCTTCTATTTAACACATCTCTTAACGACTTCTCGTCTGTAATTTTTTCTTCAACTAAACTTCCATCATGAATAATAAATGCCTGTGGAAGACTTGATAAGTTGTAGGTTGATACATATGGAGATGCATTACCCCTTATGTCACAAACGCTAATCCACGGAAGATTTTGAGAATCTACCACTTCTGCCCACAAAACCTTGTTTGGACTCATGGATACTTGGTAGATTTCAAAGCCTTTCAGATGATAGTCTTTATAAACAGAAAGTAGAACATCTAAGTTCAACATCTTTTGACCTTGATCTGCAGAATTCCAAAAATGAAGGAGAATTACCTTTGCATCAACCTCACTAAGTTTCACATTTTCTCCTTTTATGTTTGGTAAATTTATTTCTGGGAATCCTATTTCTTCTGCTATTTTCAGACGAGTTTCTAATTCTAGTCCCTGGAATCGTTTTTCTGCCTCTGCTTTCAAAGATTTTACATACTTAGACTTAGGGTGAGCTATTGCTAAAGAATCACTAAGGTTTCTAAAAAGAATAGCATCCATTTGTTGAGCAAAAACAGGAAGATTGCCTATTGATTGGTATAAAACAGGAATAATTGTCAAAGATCGAGCATTACTCATAATATATTTTACACGACCACGATAATAGTCCACATAAACACGACTCATTTCCTTACCTAGCTCTGCTAACTTAACATTGTCGCTTGATACTTCCTGTAGTTGAATCTCATACTGAGCAAATGTGTTTTTTATTGCTGAATAATCTGCCTCAACTTGAGCCAATAGTTCTGATTCTTTAGAACCAGTGACAGAATAAGAACCGAGAGTGTCAGCTACAACCTTTACTCTATCACCTCTCTCCAAAAGAAGCGAAGCAATTCTAGCTCCCTTATAGTAGAAAAAGGCAAAATCTGGTTGATCTTTTTCTAGTTTCAATTTATAGCTAAACTCCCCTTTTGCATTGGTTTTCAAAGTATCAACTACTGTATACTTATTGATATCCTGAACCTTAATTACCACTTCTGCATCTGGTGCATCTACCAGCGTAAAATCTATTTTTGCGCCATTGGAACAAGAGGCAAGAGCCACAACCCCTGCCATTAATAAAAATATTCTTGTAAGTTTATTCATTATTAAACTCTTTTTGAATTTTTTCTGCCACTTCTTGAAATTCATCTGGACTGAGCCTTAGCTTAGGTCTTGTGAAATTCATATCACCCTCCGTTTGCAGAGGAACAAGATGTACATGGGTATGGGGAACTTCCATGCCTAAGACTGCCACACCTACTCTTTTACAAGGAATTGCCTTTTTAAGAGCTTCTGCAACTTTCTTTACAAAAGACATCAAGCCAGCATATGTTTCCTCATCTAGATTAAAAATGTAGTCTTCTTCCACATTTTTAGGAATGACTAGAGTGTGTCCCAAAGCTAGTGGGGCAATGTCTAAAAAAGCATAAAACTCATCATTTTCTGCCACTTTATAAGAAGGAATTTCTCCTTGCGCTATTTTTGTAAATATTGTTGCCATTTTATACAGTGTTTTATATCATAATATACTTTGCGAAGATGGCCAGGTCGCTAGTTCTCCACGTCGCTGACGCTCCTCGGGACAAGCCTCTCCTTGACAGACTAGGACTATAAAGTTATATCTAGGATTTCAAATCTAACTCTTCCTGAAGGTACGTGAGCTTCTACTATTTCGCCTTTTTTGTGTCCCATGAGTGCTTTACCTATAGGAGTTGCTGCCGCCAATTTTCCTGCTTTAAAATCTGCCTCACTTTCACCAACAAGGGTGAATTCCATTACTTGATTATTCTCAAGATTTTTAAACTTAACTTTATTAAGCATTTGGACTCTCTCTGTCCCAATCTGAGACTCATCAATAACTCGTGCATTTGTCACTAAGTCCTGGAGCTTTGCAATTTGTAATTCCAAAAGCCCCTGAGCCTCTCTAGCCGCCTCATATTCAGCATTTTCAGAAAGGTCTCCCTTGTCTCTTGCCTCTGCTATCTGAGCAGAAATAACAGGGCGCTGTGCAATAGCGTCTGCTAAGTCTTTTCTAAGCTTATCCAGCCCCTCTTGGCTCATATAATGTAGTGCCATAATTGTTTATTTTAATTAATTATAAATATTTTGGTTTTAGTATTTCAGAGTAAATAACCATCTTTTTACCATCTATTTTCTTTTTTTGTTCTTGCGTGGCAACTGCCTCTTGTACCTTAGGTGTCTCTTGTACCTTAGGTGTCTCTTGAACCTTTTCTTCTACATGTTTATCGTCTTGCTCAAGGCTTTCTAATGATTCTTGCGAATCAATAAACTCAAATCTAGGAAAGACTTCTTCTCTTGGATAAACTTCAGCTCTTTGGCCTTTCATGTCAGCCTTTTTAAAGTTTTTACCTAAAACTTTTCTTACAAGGTATGAAATTAAAGCTATACCTATTAAAATATCTATAATTCTTCCCATAACTAGAAAATTTGAATTTTACTTAAACAAACATCCCTATCCTTCTCTAATTGCACCCTCAAGTCTTCCAAGGAATTAAACTTAACCTCATCGCGTATTCTCTCAAGGAAAGTAACTTGAATGTCCAAACCATATATCTCATCATCAAAATCAAAGATATTAGTTTCTATCGTTTTTATCAAACCATTTCCAGAAACTGTTGGTCTATATCCAATATTACACATACCATAGAGCTCCCTACCGATAGTATTTACTTTTACAAAATAAACCCCATCTTCTGGTAGGCATTTTAAGGGCTCATACAACTGCATATTCGCCGTAGGGAAACCTATTGCTCTACCAAGTTTTTGACCTGCTATAACTACACCGTAAAGCGAGTAGTCATAACCAAGCATTTTAGAAGCTAATTTCACATTGCCTGCAGCAAGAGCTTCTCTAATTTTTGTAGAACTAATAGCATAGCCTTCAGTAGAATTAACTACATCTGCATTTATAACCTCCAATCCTAAAGACTTTGCTACTTGATAAACCTCACTTGCGCCAGAACTATTATTCCCGATTCTATTGTCATAGCCCAAAAGAATAGTCTTAGCTCCAAACCTTTTTATTAGTTCAGAAAAATATTCTTCTGTGGAAAGTTCACTAAACTCTCTAGAAAAGGGCAATATCTCAACTCTATCCACTCCCATGGTCTTAAGAATATCTTCCTTTTCTTGGAGAGAATTTAAGAGTCTAAGGTTACGAGCCCCTTGCTGCAACACATTGCGAGGATGAGGCCAGAATGTAATTACCATGCTTTCATCCTCACGTGTCGCCGCAGCTTTTATGAGCTGTTCTATAACAAGACGATGTCCTAGATGAACACCATCAAAAAAACCGGTTGTTATAACCATTTTACTAATTCAAAATCTTGTCTATGTGGTAAAGCTGGATTCTTTGCATAGATTCTAGCTGCCACTTGATATAAACCTGATCTTTCAGGAGTAAAGTTTGCTGAATATTTAGCAATACCATCATTGTATTCAACAGGAGAAAAATTAAATCTTTCCTTGATATGATATCTGCCCTTATTATCAACTAAAGTGAAGAGCACCTCAACACCTATTTCTTCTGGCACAAGATCGCCAATATTTAGAACAACTTCTGCCCTAAATGCTGTACCTAGCGCAATGTTATTAACATTTTCACTTGGCATTGTAGCACAAACTACCTCAATATTCTTCCACTCACGACGAAGTCTCTTCTTCCAAGCAGCAATCTCGCGAGCTAAAGCATAATCATCTTTAATCATCTTGTCAAAACGAACTGACTGTGGATTGTAATATTGATTGATATAGTCAGTAAGCATTCTGTTTGTTGTAAAATTGCTACCAACCTGAGCAATAGTATTCTTTATAATTTCAATCCAGTCTGATGAACGTCCTGTTGATATGCTCTTATTGTAGAAAGTAGGAGCAATCTCATTCTCAATAATATTGTAAATGGTTGCTACATCTAGCTCATCCTGATAGTTTTGATCTTCATAAGTTCTTTCCATCTTAAGAGCCCAACCTGCTCCTTCTTTGTAGCCTTCTACCCACCATCCGTCTAGAACAGAGAAATGCATAACACCGTTCATAGCAGCCTTTTGACCAGAAGTACCCGAAGCCTCTAGCGGACGTGTTGGAGTATTCATCCAGATATCAACACCTTGAACTAAATATTTAGCTATGGTTATATCATAGTTAGGAACAAAAACAATCTTACCTATGAATCTTTCTTGCTTAGAGATATCCACAATCATCTTTATAAGATCCGCACCTGCCTTATCAGCTGGGTGAGCCTTGCCTGCAAATAAAAATTGTACAGGACGTGTAGGATGATTTACTATCTCATCTAATCTATCCAAGTCGCGGAAAAGAAGGTGAGCTCTCTTATATGTAGCAAAACGTCTAGCAAAACCAATTGTAAGAACGTCATCGCGAAGAGTCTCTTTAATTCTTACTATCTCAGCTGGAGAATAATGCTTTGTGATTGAAGGATCTGCTAAACGAGTCTTTACCTCATCAATCAGCCTCTTACGGAGTTTAGTTCTAATACCCCAAACTTCCTCATCTGAAACATTGTATATACCGTCAAAGCAAGATTTGTCATAATGATGAGTATGGAACTCTTCACCAAAGACCTTGCCTTGAACTTCTTTCCACTCAGGAGCTGTCCAAGTTTGATAGTGTACACCATTAGTTACATAGCTAACATGTAGCTCTTCTGGAAGATAACCTGCCCACATATGTCCAAGAACATCGCGACTAACCTCTCCGTGTAACCAAGATACACCATTAACTTCTTGCGATATATTAGCTGCAAGAATACTCATAGAGAATCTCTCCTTAACATCGGCTCCATTTGTTTTACCAAGACTCATTAAAGTCTCCCAATCAATCTTAAGAGCATGTGGTATATGGCCAAGATACTGTCTCAATAGTCCTTCATCGAAATAGTCATGACCAGCAGGGACTGGAGTGTGTGTTGTAAAAAGAGAAGAAGCTCTTACTACTTCCATAGCTTCTGGAAAATCTAAGTTATCATCATTGATAAGCTCACGAAGTCTTTCTAAACCGATAAAAGCAGCGTGCCCTTCATTACAATGATATACTTGTGGATTGATCCCAAGTGCTCTCAAAGCACGAATACCACCAATTCCAAGAAGAAGCTCTTGCTTTAAGCGATTCTCCCAGTCTCCTCCGTAGAGATTATATGTAATCGATCTATCTTCAGGTAAGTTTTCTGGAATATCTGTATCAAGTAGATATAGTTCTGTACGACCCACATCTACTCTCCATAGCTTAGCATATAGAGTACGTCCAGGGAAAGCAACACTAATGGTTATCCATTTACCTTTTTTATCAGTTACAGGAGAAGCAGGAATTTTCATAAAGTCCTGAGCTACGTCCTCTGCAACTTGCTCTCCACCAGCTGTTAGTTGCTGATTAAAATAACCAAATCTATAAAGAAGTCCCACTGCCACAAGGTTAGTGTTCATGTCAGAAGTTTCTTTAATATAGTCTCCTGCTAGAATACCTAGACCCCCTGAATAAATCTTAAGCGAAGTGTCTAGACCATATTCCATACAGAAATATGCTATAGAAGGGTCTGTTCTCTTCTTTTTCAGGTCCATGTATTCATTGAACTCTGCCATTACTTCCTTAAGATTACTAAGGAAAGCTGTGTCTTTTTCTAGTTTTTGGTATCTTTTTAGACTAACCTGATCAAGCATTGCTATAGGGTTGAAGCCTGAGGCCTCCCATAATTCAGGGTCTATTGATTTAAATAAATCCATTGCTGACTGATTCCAGCACCACCATAAGTTCTTAGATAGAGTCTCTAAATCTTTGAGACTTTGTGGAAGATGACGTTCTACGAAAACGCTATTCCAAGTAGGATGATTAACATCAATTTTTTTGTACTGCATAAATTTTTTGTTCTTGATCGCTGGGAGATCTCCCATAACCAACATTAATTTGTCTAACGCTTTTGAATAAGCTTCTTTATAATAAACTATATTATTTTCCCAAAGAGCTATTTCTGACACCTCTTTGGCATTTTTCATGTATTTTTTTCTTACATCTTTTCTTAAAGATGCAATTTCTTTTATTCTTTCAACAACTCCATCAACTACTTCATTATAATTAGAGTCTGTACGATTCAGAATAGTAATGCCTGGATGTTCTTTCTTATAATATTTTTTAACCCATAGACCGAAACCCGCAAGCGAGGTAGTCAGAGTAGGAACACCGAAAGCTAAGCTTTCTAACGGAGTATAACCCCATGGCTCGTAATATGAAGGGAATAGAGTTAAGTCTAGGCCTATTAATAAGTCATAATATGACATATTGAATATACCATCATTACCATTTAGATATGAAGGAATGAAATAAACTTTTACCTTATCTCCCTTTTCATTCTTGAACTGTAATTCATCTAATCTCCTGAGCACACTGTCATATTCAGGATTCATAAGAATATGTGAAGTCTTTGTTGTATATGAAGACTCTGTTCCTGAAAGTTTTGCTAAAAGCTGCTTGTCTGGTCCATTATGACCCGAAGGAATCATTATAAAGGCATGTACTGATTTGCCCTTGAAGTCGATATTGTTTAATTTGCCAAGAGCGTCTACAAAGATATCTACTCCCTTGTTTTTCCATTCATATCTACCACTAATTCCCACAAGGACCGCATTTTCAGGCACAGCTTCATCACCCATAGCAGAAGCCACATCTACTAGACGTTGTCTTGCTGCCACTCTTTTTTCTTCATAAAGTTCATCTGTTGCTGGTGTAAAGCTCGGTTCAAAACCATTTGGAGTTACTAAATCCACTGGCCTTTCATGGAACTGGCTACATTCACGAGCTGTAATTTCGCTTACAGTTGTAAAAACATCACTAGCATGAGCTGCTTTTTTCTCCAAAGAGTGCATTGCAACAACATTAAACTCTGAAGCCTTCTGATCACCATTGAAATGCTTTAAATTATCATATAAAGGGATATTCTTACCAGCTAAGCTTCTACCAACAACGGTTGCATGGGTTGTAAATACTGTTGCTATAGGCATCTGTGCTGCTTTTAAATATAAAAGACCAGCACCTGTCTGCCACTCATGGAATTGTGCCACCACTTTATCAGAGGCGTCAAGATTGAATTTATAGAAGCTTTCTATAACCTTTCCTGCTGCATAGCCAAATAAAGCCGACTCGCGATAGTCCCAATTACCAGTTAATGAATCTACACCAAATTTTTTCCAATATTCTGTAAGAATTTGATTTTGCTGAGTTAAGAATTGTTTAAAGTCCACAAGAATAGCTGTGGGTTTTCCTGGTACATTCCATCTTCCAACCCTCACTCTCAAACCTTCCTCTGTCGCCTGCTCTCTCCAAGCCTTATATAAGGTTGGATCTTCGATAAAGTCTGGATTGACAGCTACATCCATCCAAACATCTGGACCCACCATAATATGACGGCGATTATACTCAGATTTTAGATAGAGAGCCTTGGTTGCAATAACGGTGTAAATACCTCCTACTTTGTTACAAACCTCCCAACTTACTTCAAATAAATAATCTGGTTTAACCAATTTTTTCTTCATTGTTATTAAAATAAAATTTTATCGTTTAGTTAGCGAAAAACTGAATTAATGAGGGCCTCTAAAGACTAAAGACCCTCATTAACCTTCAATTTTTTCATCTTAAAGTTTCTATATTTTTATTTCTTAGTTGCCTTTTTAGGTGCAACCTTCTTTTTAGGCTCTGCTTTTGGCTTTGCCTTAGTTTCTACTTTTGCCTTAGTTGCTGTTTTTTTTGTGGCAACTCTCTTAGGTTCTTTTGCGACTGCAAATTTAACATCAGAAATTGAAATTGCATCATTTACGCGCAAAATAAAATCACTTAAGACATTCATATAGTTAATAAATGCCTCGTAAGGGGTATCATAAGGATTAAAATATTTATGAGTAGCCCCATCTGAGAAGAATTTTGTACACATGTAGTAGAAATGATCGCTTTCCTGGAGACGACCAAAATCTTCCCAGAGTATCTCATCATTCAAAATAGAAAGTTTCTCTGTTAAGTCATAAAGCTTATTAAAGGCTTCACTTTGAAGTTCGTTACCAAGCCATGCTGTAATATCACTTTCCTCATCTGCCCAAGAAATATAGTCTGGAGAATCAAATTCTGCAACTGGCTTATGCTTTTTAGTAGCTTCAGTAGGGGTTACAAACTCAAAATCTCCTTCTTTTATAATAGCATCAATAAAGAATCTCATAAAGTCAAATATTCCACTCTTAACCTTATGACGTTCACCAAATGTTTCATAATCCATGAAGAGATTTACAACCTCACCGTCTTGAGCTGACTCTTTAATCCAACCTAAGTATTTTTCACTTGTCAATGGCCAAGCATCCCATGTTTTGTTTGAAAAACGAAAAGCTATATCTTCACTTAAAGAAACATTCTTCAAAAGAAGTTTTACTTTTGATGCTCTTTCGGCACCATTATATACAAAATTAGGACTTCTCCAACCTAGAATATGCTTTGCTCCTTCTGTAAGCACGGTTTTGAAGCCCATATTATATACCATTTCCCCAACAGCATTAGAGTAGATTAACTCTGTGTTTCTAAATGCCGTAGGTGTAACGCCAAAATAATGCTCAATCGCTGCTCTATGTTTTTCTACCTGATGTTTAAATTCTGCAGGTGAACCAATTGAAGCAAGTGAATGATAGTAAGTCTCAGATAAAAATTCTACACAACCTGTATCTGCTAATTTCTTAAAACTATCTATAACTTCTGGTGCATATCTATCAAACTGTTCCAAAACAGAGCCAGAAATTGAAAAAGCAACTTTTAACTTGCCTTTATGAGCTTTAATAAGTTCTAAAAGCAATTCATTCATAGGAAGATAGCATTTCTGCTCTATTCTCCTTAAAATTGTTCTATTAGCAAAGTCGTCATAATAGTGAGAGTCTTTTCCTATGTCAAAAAACCTGTAAAGTCTCAAACGATTTGGCTGATGTACTTGAAAATACAGACAAATACTCTTTTTCATAATATGTTAGTTTTTAATTAATTACTGATTCATAAACTGCTTTTACTTTAGCAGCAGCATTATTCCATTTTAATGAGTTTACTTCCTTATAACCACAGCGAGCTGCAAGATTTGCAATAGCTGGGTAGTTCAATAAACCATAAATAGCATCTGACATAGCATCAACATCCCAGAAATCCACTTTCAAAGCATAATCTAAGATTTCAGCACAGCCAGATTGGTGAGAAATCACAGAAGGCACATGAGTTTGCATTGCCTCCAATGGTGAAATACCAAAAGGTTCTGAAATAGAAGGCATTACATAGACATCTGACAAAGCAAACATCTTCTGAACCTCCTTACCACGAAGGAAACCTGTAAAGTGAAATCTATCTGATATGCCTAAACGGGCAACATGACGAATACATCTATTCAACATATCTCCACTTCCTGCCATCACGAAGCGTACATTATTAGTTCTCTTAAGAACCTTTGCAGCAGCTTCAATAAAGTATTCAGGTCCTTTTTGATAAGTAATACGTCCTAGGAAAGTAACAACCTTGTCGTTTACATTCCTTTCAACTTTTATATCTTCTCTTCCACTAAAGTCAACTGCATTGTGAACAGCAACAACTTTTTTCGGATCTATTCCATATTTGTTGATAACAATATTTCTAGTAAGTTCACTAACAGCAATAACTTTATCAGCTTCTTGCATACCTTTTCTTTCTAACTCAAGAACTCTAGTGTCAATATTATCATCACTTGCCCTATCGTATGAAGTAGCATGAACATGAACTACTAATGGCTTACCTGTAAGTTGTTTCGCTGCAATTCCTGCCATATAAGTTAACCAGTCATGAGCATGAATCACATCAAAATCATGTTGAAGAGCAATTGTAGCTCCCACCATAGCATAGCGCGCCACTTCTTCCATGAGGTTTATTCCATATTTCCCAGAAAATTTATATTTCTGACCATATTGAACTCTAAAGCTCTTAATTTGGCGCTTTCTTTCCTCTTCTACCACTTGAGTAAAATCTTGTGGATCCACATAAGGAATCATATTTGTTCCAATATGAACAAATTTCACTTTGCCGAGGAATTCATCAACAGATCTAGAAACTGTGTCGATTGCCACATCACTAGCGTTGATGATTTTAACAGCAGATTCATCCTCTTCTCCAGAGGCAGATGGCACAACAAAAAGCACTTCAACATCGTGATAAGCTAAACCTTTCGTCAAACCATAACAAGCTGTTCCGAGTCCTCCTGAAATATGAGGAGGAAACTCCCAACCAAACATCAAAACCTTCATTATTTTATCTCCTCCTTGTATTTATTCATTAAATAATCTATTCTTAATAAGGCAGCTGTACTACAAGCACAAGATATTGCTCCATGAGGTTCGTGAGGAGGGTCTCCATCGTAAAGTTCTGAGAACACACCGACTCCATGTTTACTAATATCTTCATAGAAACCTTCGACTAAGTATTCAGCTTTCTTATAAAAAGCAGAACCTATCATGTCAAAGTTTGCTTTAATATATGGGTCAAGCAATGCTGGAAACGCACATCCTTGGTGATAAGCAAGGTCTCTATCAATTTGAGAACCTTCATATACTCCTTTATAAGCCTGATTCCTAGGAGATAGTGTTCTTATTCCCCTCCTTGTAACCAGCTCTTTATTGATAGTTGCAATAACCTCGGCTTGAACCTCTCCGTCAATAGGCGAATAATCTAAGCTTACAGCAAAGACTTGATTTGGACGTACAGCGTCATCTTTATAGTCATTGTAAACGTAATCTGCTAAATAGCCCTTATCTTCCAAATAGAAAGTAGGCTGGAAATTCTGTTTAACAAGCTCTCTAGCTACTGCCCATCTATTTATGAACTCATTATCTTTCTTTGGACCATATTTAGCTTCCATATCTAGTGCAAAACATAAAGCATTATACCAGAAAGCATTAAGTTCAACTGGATAACCTGGCCTTTCTGTTACAGGCCATCCATTTGCATAAGCATTCATCCAAGAAAGAGCCCATCCTTCTTTTTGTGCCCAAAGTAGGCCATTTGGATGCATACCAACTTCAGCTCTTCTACCTGGAGCATAGCTTTCAATTATACCTTTCAAAGTATCGCCATATTTCTTCCAAACAGCTTTTTCATTTGCTCCAAAATGGATGTATTGCTGAATTGTGTCTGTCAGTCTTAAAGGTGCCTCCACTTGAGTTGTTCTGTGGAAAAGTCTCTCTTGCTCATCTGCGATAAGAGAGTCCAAAATACTTTCAAACTCTTCTTTGTCTCCAGTAGCATAGAGAGTAAGCCCTGGCAAAGCAATTACTGTCTCGCGTAAAAGTCCTGTTTCAAGCCAAGAAAAACCAGCAACTATTTGTTGTTTATTATTCCTATTACATTTAAGAATATAGGCATTAGATATAAGTAAATCCTTATGAGTTTTAGGCTTGTCTGGATCACCCGCTATCTTATTAATCGCAGCATTAAACCTTCTCTTCAAACCATTAGCAGGAACCTCATTGACAGAGCCTGAGAAAATAATAGACTCACCTGGTTTCATCTCTAAAGTAAATTCTCCTGGCACAAACAGGTCTTCCTTGCAATCAAAACCACGGCGATATTCGTCCGAGTATGTTATCCCGTTATACCAATATGGAGCATACCTAAACTTAGACTGTACTGATATTTGAAGATTTAAATCAGGGAATCCATTATACATATTAAATGCTACTCCTTTATCTATCTCCCTCATTGAAGCGTTCGCCTCAGAGTTTTGGCTTGTCAAGGCATGTATGCTTCTATAAGCCAAGAATGGCTTCAAGATTAGGGTTAATTTAGAAGGAGCTTCAAGTACCTCATATTTTATTAAAACCTGATCATTGTCAGGAGCCATTAAAATAGTTTTAGTAAACACTATGCTACCCACCTTATATGTAATAGTTGGTACAGGATTGGCATCGAAGTCTACAATGTATTTATGTCCTCTAGGTTCATAAGTCTCACCGTAGCAATGAATTCCTAGGTTGAATTGTTTCCCTTCGAAGACTAAACTTTCATCGAGAGAAGAAAGCAACATATATTTTCCTCCTCCCAGTTCATCCACTGGTACTGCCAATAGTCCATGATAACGTCTTGTATTACAAGTTATAATAGAACTATTACAATAAGCACCAGTCTTATTCGCTACCAACAACTCGCGTTTTAGAGAGTAAGACAAGTTTACAAGTTCAGACTTGTTGAATTTAAGATAAGACATATTAAAATTCGGTTTTAGGTGTTAATCAAGTTTTTTCAAAACAATAGCTGTTCTACTTGGTAGATATAAGTAGAGGCTATCTTTATATTTCGGATTTCCATTTGGATTCTTTTTTGGCAGGCTGAAATATTCAGAACCTGTTTTAATCCTCGAAAATCCGTCAAATTCACTTTCATCCGAGCTCAATACTGATATGTATTTTCCAACTGGTGCCGCAAATCCATAGTCAGTAAATGAAGCCGTTGGATTAAAATTGAATGCAAAGATACAATTATTTCGCATGAAAATAAGAATTTTTTTCTCTTCATCTTGCACTAGTAGTTCTGGTTTCTTGTCCCAAATGGCTTCCTGACGCACCAAACCCACCATTGCTTTGTCAAAATTACGTAAATAGTTGTATCTCAAATAGTCAGGTTCTGCTAAAGACCACTGTCTTCGAGCATATTTATAGGACCAATCATTCCCTTCTCTAGGAAAATCTATCCATTCTGGATGACCAAATTCGTTTCCCATGAAATTAAGATACCCATCACCCGAAGTCGCTATAGTCACAAGACGTATCATCTTATGAAGAGCAACCCCTCTTTCCACTACTAAAGACTGAGAATCTTTATTCATAGAAGTATACATTTCTGCATCAATAAGGCGAAAAATAATAGTTTTATCCCCCACCATAGCCTGATCATGGCACTCTGCGTAGCTTATTGTTTTTTCTTCTTCTCTCTTATTTGTAAGTTGCCACCACATCTCTCCCATACTCCACTGATCATCTGAGAGCTCCTTAATCCACTTAATCCAATTATCAGCAACCCCCATACTCATACGGAAATCAAAACCAACGCCCCCATGTTCTAATGGAGCTGCCAAACCAGCCATTCCACTCACATCTTCAGCAATTGTGAAAGCGTCAGGATTAATTTCTTTAGTCAAAACATTTGCTAAAGCTAAATAAGTAACGGCACTTTCATCTACTCCGTCGTCGAAATAAACATCATAACCCACGAAATCTTTTCCTAAGCCATGGTCCCAATATAACATACTGGTGACTCCATCGAAACGAAAACCATCTATATTATATTCTTCCAACCAAAACTTGCAATTGGACAGTAAAAAATATTTCGTTTCGTCTTTGCCATAATTGAAACATCTCGAACCCCAAGCAGGATGACGTCCCTGTGGTCCGTCATAGAAATACATAGTTTCAGAACCGTCAAAACGCCCCAATCCTTCAAGCTCGTTATCTACAGAATGAGAATGAACAATATCCATAATTACAGCTATACCATAACCATGAGCATCATCAACAAGAGCTTTAAATTCTTCTGGAGTACCAAATCTAGAACTCAATGCAAAGAAATTTGAAACCTGGTATCCAAAAGAGCCATAGTAGGGATGCTCTTGTAGAGCCATAATCTGAAGAGTGTCATAACCTAAATCTGCCACCATAGGTAAAACATTTAAACGAAATTCTTCAAAAGTTCCCACTCTTTCCTCTTCTGTGGCCATACCTATATGACATTCGTAGATTATAGGATTCTTTCTTGGACCTGGAGATGGATTTTTCCATTTATATGATTTTGTTGGCTCCCAGACTTGGGCACAAAATTGCTTTGTCTCTGGATCTTGAACGGCACGACGTGCATAAGCAGGAATCCTCTCACCTGCACCTCCTGACCACTCTATATGAAGTTTGTACAAGGTTCCATGATCTAGAAACATTGAAGGAAGGGTTATTTCCCAATTTCCACCACCAATTGGCTTCAATGCAAAAGCATCACTTCGTTTCCAGTTATTGAACTCTCCTATTAGATATATTTTATTTGCATTAGGAGCCCACTCTCGAAAAATCCAATTATCCTCGGCATCTCTATGAAGACCATAATATAAATGATTGTTCATTGCCTTAGCCAGGGAGCCACTTTCGCCTAATTTTTCAATTTCCGACTTCACTTTTTCCACTCTCGCATCAATAGCCACCTTATATGGCATTAGCCATGAGTCAAAATCATAAATCTTCTTCTTTTTCCCAATCGTCATATTTAATATTTTAAAATACTCATCTGCTGCACAATAATAAGGCTCGCCAGGGCGAGCTAGAGCAGATTCTACTATCACAAACTTACAAAAAAATCTTGATTAAACCAGTCTTTCATAGAAATAAAAAATTGACTATCTTTGCTGCCTGAAAAGAGAGCCTACAAAATTATGAAAATCACTGAATCCCTATTTGCTGGTAGCAGTACAAGAATATCTGAAAAACCCAAGCAGAAGTTCCCAGAGTTTGCTTTTATCGGCAGATCTAATGTGGGGAAGTCCTCCCTAATCAATATGTTAGCTGGGAGAAAACAATTAGCGCACACTTCAGGAAAACCTGGAAAAACAAGGCTTGTCAATCATTTCTTAATCAATAGAGAGTGGTACTTAGTTGACCTACCTGGTTACGGCTATGCAAAGCTGTCAAAAACAGCAAGACATAAAATGGAACAGATGGTTAGAAACTATATTAATCTATCTGAAGACATGGTTACTCTTTTTGTCTTAATAGACTCTAGACATGATGTGGGGCAAATAGATATGGATTTTCTAATCGAACTGGGGCAAAGTCAAATTCCATTCGCAATTATTTTTACTAAAGGAGATAAAAGCAGTCAAACTGCTTTAAATGCTCAAGTAGAAAAGAATTGTAAGCAGATTTTAGAATATTGGGAAGAAATGCCACCATATTTTATAAGTTCATCTGTAGATGGAAGAGGAAAAGAAGAAATCCTAAACTATATAGAATCAATATTAAATAATTTGACAAAAGAAAAAGACCAAATAAACCCTATCTAGCAATGTACAACGGACATAAATTGAAAATTTTTACTTGCAGAGCTTCTAAAGACTTTGCAGAAAAGGTAGCCAAAGCTCTAAACATGGAGCTAGGAAAATCTGATGTAGAAGTATTTAGCGATGGTGAATTTCAACCTTCATTCACTGAAAGTGTTAGAGGTGCTACGGTTTTTATAGTACAATCCTCTTATCCCCCAATGGAGAATTTATTTGAACTTCTTTTAATGATTGATGCGGCAAAAAGGGCCTCAGCACACTCTGTAATTGCTGTTATGCCTTACTATGGATGGGCTCGTCAAGACAGAAAAGATAAACCAAGAGTTTCAATTGGAGCAAAATTAGTGGCTAATCTTCTTACAGCAGCTGGTTGTGACAGAGTTATGACTTCCGACCTTCATGCAGACCAAATTCAAGGTTTCTTCGATATTCCTGTGGATCATATTTATGCTAGTGCAGTTTTTATGCCATATCTTGCTAGTCTTAATATTGAAAACTTAGCAATTGCTGCTCCGGATATGGGAGGTGCAAAAAGAGCAAATACATATGCAAAACATCTAAACTGTCCTGTTGTTATTTGTCATAAAACAAGGGCTAAAGCAAATGTTGTAGATTCAATTACTGCAATTGGTGATGTAGAGGGTAAAAACATCATAATTGTGGATGATATGATAGATACGGCTGGCACATTATGTGAGGCGGCAAATGTACTTAAGAAAATGGGAGCTATAAGTGTAAGAGCATGCGCAACTCATCCTGTGTTCTCAGGTCCAGCATATGAAAGAATTGCAAACTCGGATTTGGAAGAAGTAATTGTTTCTGATACAATACCTCTCAGAAACACTTCTAACACAAATATGAGCAAAATTAAAGTGCTTACAATGACGGACACTTTTGCTCGAATAATAAAAAACATATATAATTATGAGCCTATAAGCTCTCTATTTTTACAATAAAAAAATGAATCTATTTATAGCTGCTCTGGTATTAGTGGGAATTAGTGTTTTCGGCTTATGTTTTAATATTATTTTCCGAAAAGATGGTAAATTTCCTGAAACTGATGTCGGAGGCAATAGGGAAATGAGAAAGCGTGGAATAAGATGCGCTAGGTACGATGAAATGAAGCTCTGGAGTAAAAAACCAGAGAGGGTACCTTTATCTTGTGGCGATGCAGATTGTGATGAGAGTCACGACTGTGATGCACATGTAGTTAAAGAAGAATAAATTATGAGTTTAGTAGCTATTGTGGGCAGGCCCAATGTAGGAAAGTCCACCTTATTTAATCGCCTTATAGGAATGAGGAAAGCCATAGTCAACGAGACTGCTGGCGTAACTCGTGATAGGCACTATGGCAAATGCGAATGGTGTGGTAATGAGTTTTCTGTTGTAGATACAGGAGGATATACTTCCAAATCTGATGATATCTTTGAGGAAGAAATACGTAAACAAGTTGAACTTGCAATAGAAGAGGCTGATATTGTATTATTTTTAGTGGAGGCAGCAGCAGGTATTACTGATTATGATGAAGAAATTGCAGCTCTTTTAAGAAAAAGCAATAAACCTGTGGTATTGGCTTGTAATAAAGTGGACACTGGGGAGAAAATTTATGATTCTTACCAATTTTATTCGCTAGGATTAGGTGATGTCTGGAGTATTTCTGCTTCTAATGGAGGTGGAACAGGGGACCTTCTTGATGAAATTGTTAGACAACTTCCAAAAGATAAACTTCAAATTGATGATAGTCCTGAATTACCTCATTTTACTATTGTTGGCAAGCCTAATGTAGGAAAATCCTCTCTTACAAACGCCTTGCTAGGAGAAGAGCGCAATATTGTAACTCCAATTGCAGGAACAACGAGAGACACCATATCAACGCTTTATAATAAGTATGGATTTAAATTCATGCTTGTGGATACGGCTGGTATGAGAAAAAAAGCAAAAGTTAATGAAGATCTCGAATTTTACTCTGTTGTAAGGTCTATTAGAGCAATTGAAAACTCTGATGTTTGTATACTTATGATTGATGCTGAGACAGGAATTGAGTCTCAAGACATGAGTATTTTTAACTTAATTCAGAAAAATAAAAAGGCTTGCGTAGTAGTTGTAAATAAATGGGATTTGATAGAAAAAGATAGCAATACAATGTTAGAATATGCTGAAACTATTAAGGAAAAATTAGCTCCTAACAACGACTTGCCTATTATTTTTACTTCTGCAACAAACAAACAAAGGATTATGGATGTTTTAAAAGCGGCAAATCATGTCTATGAGAACTATTCTCGCAAAATTCCAACTTCTAAGTTGAATGATGAAATGCTTCCTGAGATTGAAAACTATCCACCACCTGCTTGGAAGGGGAAATATATAAAGATAAAATACATTACACAGCTCCCTACAAGAAGTCCATCTTTTGCTTTCTTCTGTAATCTTCCACAATATGTAAAAGAACCTTACAAGAGATTTTTGGAGAATAAGCTTCGCTCAAAGTTTGATTTCTTGGGCTGTCCTGTGCAGATCTATATTAGAAAAAAATAAAACTAATCTATTCTTTCTATTTTAAGTTGTTGAATTAAGAATTCTGAATCACGCATTCTAACAAAAAGAGTAACCATAAACATCTCTCCTCCAGCATTTAACGCCCCTAAAGCATATTTCATATTATATTTACATGCCGTATGCGATATTTGAAAAGAACGTGGAGTGTAAACTTGGAAGAAAGAGGTTAAGATTTGTTTTGCTTGACTTTTACTAGAACTATTTGTGTCTGAAAATATTGTAACTTCTAGATTGTCTGAGAACCATGCTGAAAGACTTTCCACATCGCCTTTAGATATATATTTGGCAATAGGAACAAATACATCATTTCCATTATTTTGTGCTTTAACAGGAAGTAATATTGCACAAAAAGCAAATGCAGATATTAATATATATCTCAACATTGAATCTCTTTTAAATACAGTTAATCCAATTCTCCGTTTGCAAATTTCGCGCCACTAAGCATTCGAATTTAATCACAATGCTTTTAATAGAAAAATTAAAATCAGATTGCTATATTTGCTATTCAAACCACAGTTGTAAATTTATGTAATATGAAAATTACTCTTTTAACAGTCGGCAAAACTGATAAAGGCTGGATAAAAGATGGCTTAGATATATACCTATCCCGGCTGAAATATTATATACAGTTTTCAATTGTTGAGATACCAGAACTGAAAAATGTGGCATCTCTAACTAAAGAAGAAATAAAAATTAGAGAAGGCGAATTGATTTTAAAACAAATAAAGCCCAATGATGACGTCGTTGTTTTAGATGAGCGTGGAAAGGAATATACATCTATCAAATGGGCAGAGGCCTTGTCAAAAAAGGTGAATTTGGGTGGCAAGGATATTGTGTTTATAATCGGTGGAGCCTATGGTTTTGCTGAATCTGTCTATGAAAGGGCGAACTCTAAAATTTCTCTTTCTAAAATGACTTTTTCGCATCAAATGGCAAGAGTCTTTTTTGTTGAGCAACTTTATAGAGCCTTTACAATTATGAGAGGAGAACCTTATCACCACGAATAAAGATGAGTTTTAACAGGTTCATAAGAAAAAAAGGATATACAATTTTCCTTGCTTTGGCAATAGGTGCATTTCTATTGTCCTTAATTGGTAATGTTGACGTTGCAGACACTGATAAGGTTGCTGTATTGATTGGAAAGCGTGTCGAAAAAAGAATAAATCTCCTTGAGACTTACATAGAAAAAGCAGCAAAAGCTGATATTAATGAATTCTTAGCTTTAGAGGATTTGCCTCAGGACATGGTCATTTATAGATATGTAAATGACTCTTTAGAATCCTGGTGCAACCAATTTAATATTGTTAATGATGATATTAGTTGTAAGTTTGTTTTCAATAGACTTACGAGTTTTCACAACCAAACCCAGTCCCCTCTACAAGAAGTTGAATCTCATTATAAATATCTCAATCTAGGTCCTAAATGGTATATTATAAAACAAGTTAATATTGGATATTCTACTAAGCTCATTGCAGGACTTGAGATAAAAAATGATATTCTTGAGAACCCTAATAAAGCTGAAAATGGCGTAAATAAAAAATTAAAACTTTCTGCAAAATATTCTATTCACCCTATTAGTCACACAGGTGGAACTGCAGTAACAATAAATGAAATACCTCTTTTTCGCATTATTTTCGAAAGTGGTCAAGCAAAACTAGTGCAGTCTAATTCTGTTTTAAGATGGTTTGCACTTTTAGTTTTTAGCATTTCTGCCTTCCTATACCTGTATGCAAACAGGACTTTTAGAACATTTTTTGTGGTATCTATAATTCTATTCATAACCTTCATTTTATCCTATCATTGGGGTGTACAAGTTCAGGCAGTTAGTCAATTTTTTTCTCCTTCAATATATGCAGATGGGAAATTCTTACAATCCTTTGGACACTTAATATTATTTAATGCCTTTATTGTAAGTATCTTGCTTGCTACCTCTTTCATGCATCTGCCTGTATTAAAGCTTGCTAGGAGACATGAAAAATATAAGCGTTTGCTTTATTGGCTTATTTTTATTTTTTCTATTGCTGCGATTATTGGTGTAATTATATTAATACATTTAGGATTTAAAAGTTTAATTCTAAACTCTGATATTAACTTAAATATTTTTTACTGGAACAATAGAAGTATATATGGTATTATAAGTTATATTTCATATGCTATACTATTTCTCACCATACCAATACAGCTAGTTTGTATAAAGCCCATTATTAAAAAACTTTTTGGTGTTAAAATAAACTTCAATAGTATAAAAGCTAGTTTAGTCATGGCTTTGATTGCAACTTGTTATTTTGGTATAGCTGCAACTTATTGGGAGTTCAAAAAAGAGCAAGATAGGATTGAAATATGGGGCAATAGACTTGCACTAAATAGAGATTTATTCATAGAGCTTCAACTTAGAACCATCGAAGAAGCCATTGCCAACGATAGTTTCATATTTAACCTTCTAGTTTCAGAGAGCAATATAAGTTTAATAGAAAACAGGATAACCGAACTTTATATTAATCGTTCCATGAGTGACTATGCTGTTTCTGTTAGAGTTATAAAAGAAAATGATGCAAGGGGTATCGGACAATTCAACCAACAAATACAATTTGGAAATAGGATAGCTAAAGACTCTAGGTTTAATTATTTTGAAGATAGGGGTGTACAAGTTGGTTACTCTGGATTTTTCATTTTTTATCATCCTCAAGAGGGTATTATAAGAATGATTTTAGAGCTTAAATCTAAGCAGGGCCGTGAAGACAGAGGATATTATAATATTCTTGGTAGATATTCTAGGACTAATAATATAAACATACCTCCATATTATTCTTATGCAAAATACAAAGGAGGAAAGTTAATTACATTCAAAGGAAACTATGCTTATCCTACTCTGACTAATCAGGAAATGCAAAATCTTTTGAAAAATGGTTCTGTAATCCATCTTAAGAAAAATAATTATCACCATTTTATACAAACGATAGGACAAGATGAAATAATATTAATCTCAAGAGCTAAAAAGACATCCTTAGGTCTTTTTGCTTATTATTCTTTTGTTTTCCTTGCATTATGGTGCTTCATTTATATTACAATAGTTCCTAAAAACAGACAACGAATTTTTGAAACAAATTATTATAGATCTAGAATTAATACTCTCATTATAGTGTCTTCCTTCATTATACTTGGAAGTATTGCAGGTGTGAGTATAAGCTTTGTTGTCCAGCGTAATGAAGTTAATCTGCGCAATCAAATGCTTAATCAGGTTAATACACTTCTCGCTCATTTAGATACAGAAGTAAAAAATATAAAATCAACTGATAACCTTCTGACTAGTGAGTTTGCAAAGAATTTTGAAGGAATTGCCAATATAACAAAAACAGATATTACTTTATATAGACCTTGTGGCCAAGTTTTACTTTCTACAACACCTGAAATATTTGAAAGAATGATTGTGGGTAATAGGATAGATGCTCATGCATATAATCATATTGCAAAACAACATCAACGCTTCTACATCCAGACTAACAAGTTTAGAAATCATGAGTTCTATTCTATCTATGCTCCTGTATTCAATGAGGAAGGAAAAATGATTGCTATCTTAGCTTCTCCTTTTACTTATAATAGCACCTTCCTCACTGCAGAAGCAGCAATGCATACAGCTCTGATTGTAAACCTTTTCATTCTTCTTCTTATTGGTACTATTTTCTTTAGTACACATGAGGTAAATGCCATCTTCAGACCTCTTGCAAACATGGCAAAGAAGATGAGCCAGGCTGATATTAGTAATTTGGAGTATATAGAGTATAATAGAAAAGATGAAATTTCTACCATTGTAGATATGTATAATAAAATGGTAACTGCTTTTGAGGCTAGTACTAAGCAACTAGCACAGGCAGAAAGGGATAAGGCATGGAGTGAGATGGCTCGTCAAGTTGCTCATGAGATTAAAAATCCACTTACTCCTATTAAGCTTAAGATTCAACAATTAATCAGACTTAAACAAAACAACCATCCTGACTGGACAGAACGTTTTGATGATGTATCTAAAGTTGTTTTGGAGCACATCGATATTCTATCTGATACAGCAAACGAGTTTTCAACTTTTGCACAACTTTATACAGAAGATCCTAGTGTAATAAATCTAGATGAAATACTTAAGCAACAACTTATGATTTTTGATAATAAAACAAATATCGAAGTTGTGTACATGGGTATGGAAAATGCTTATGTCCTAGCTCCAAGGCCTCAACTCATACGTGCTATTGTCAACTTGCTTACTAATGCAACTCAGGCTATAGAAATTGCACAAAAGGAAGCTATTGAAGAAGGACGAGAAATGAAAAAAGGCCTAATTTTAGTTTGTCTTAGAAAGAGTACTAAAGAGGGTTATTACGATATTGTAATAGATGATAACGGTCCTGGAGTAAATGAGGAAGATCTAGAAAAACTCTTCGCTCCTAATTTTACCACAAAAAATGGTGGAACTGGTCTCGGTCTAGCAATTTCTAGAAGTATTATAGAAAAATGCAATGGAGAGATTTCTTACAAACGAGCATTTGTATTAAAGGGCGCTAGCTTTACTGTAACCCTCCCAAAGCATAAAGATTAGTAGACATAGTTCTTAATATCTTCTTCTGTAATAGTAGAGCCAGATAAAATCATCAGCCGTTCTATAACATTTCTTAACTCGCGCACATTGCCAGTCCATTTTTTGTCTACTAAAAGTTGCATTGCTTCTTCTGTAATGGGCCTCTTAAGCATACCTGACTCCTCTGCAATTTGCTGAAGAAAATATTCTACCAAAAGAGGAATATCATCTTTCCTTTCATCCAAACTAGGAACATGAATTACAATAACACTTAAACGATGGTATAAGTCTTCTCGAAATCTTCCTTTTTCGATTTCTTCTTTAAGATTTTTATTTGTAGCTGCAATCACCCTTACATCTACTGTTATATCCTTATTGCTTCCCACTCTTGAGAGTTTCTTTTCTTGGAGAACTCTAAGAACCTTTGCCTGAGCAGCTAAAGACATATCGCCGATTTCATCGAGAAAAAGAGTACCTCCATCTGCTTGCTCGAACTTTCCTTTGTGTTGTCTAATTGCTGAAGTAAATGCTCCTTTTTCATGTCCGAAAAGCTCACTCTCAATAAGTTCAGAGGGTATTGCAGCACAGTTAACATCAATATAGGGCATGGATACTCTTGTGCTTTTATCATGTAAACTTCTTGCTACTAATTCTTTTCCAGTACCATTGGAACCCGTAATCAAGACCCTTGCATCGGTTGGAGCAACCTTATCAATCATCTCCTTAACATGAATCATAGGAGCCGACTCCCCTATCATTTCATTAGGGCCATAAACCTTCTTTTTAAGAGTCTTTGTTTCCTTAATAAGGTCTACCTTTTCTGTTGCATTTTTAACTGTAATAAAAATTCTATTTAGATCTAAAGGTTTTTCAATAAAATCAAAAGCACCATTTTTTATACATTCGACCGCTGTTTCAATATCTCCGTGAGCAGAAATCATCACCACTGCACTGTCAGGGGAGATTTCATTAAGCTTTGCTAAAGCTTCAATACCGTCCATATTTGGCATCTTAATATCACAGAAAATCACATTGTATTTTTCTTTCGATGCTTTTTCAACACCTTCCAATCCATCTTCTGCCACATCTACATCATAACCCTCATCTAAAAATATTTCTTTGAGCGAATTTCTAATAGCTCTTTCGTCATCTATAACTAAAATTTTCATTGCATAATAAATTTGAGTTACAAATATCGACAATTTTGGGGGTTTGCACAAAAATTTGTATTTTTGTTTCCCTTAATTGTTGAGTAATGCAAATACCTGATATTATCATAGCTATTGATGGCTACTCATCGACTGGTAAAAGCTCATTTGCAAAGCTAATAGCCACACATTATTCCTTCCTTTATTTGGATTCAGGCGCTTTGTACAGGGGGGTTACGCTTTATGCGATAGAGAATGAACTAATATCAGATGATTGCAAAATTGATCTAAATGCTCTAGAAAAAGGCTTAAAAAATCTTGATCTTCACTTCGAAAAAACGGAAAAAGGCAGCGAATTATTCATGGGAAATCGTTGTATTGAAAAAGAAATTCGCACACTTGCCGTTTCGGATAAAGTTAGTCCTATTGCAACCATACCTTTTGTGAGAGATTATGTAAATCTTAAACTTCGCGAATTTGGAAAAAGAAAAAGAATTGTAATGGATGGAAGGGACATTGGCACAACTGTTTTTCCTCATGCAGAATTAAAAATATTTATGACTGCTGATCCTATGGTGCGTGCTCAAAGAAGAGCTGCTGAACTTTTGGCTAAAGGAGAGCTGGTAAGGCTGGATGATGTATATAAAAATTTACAAGAAAGAGATCATATAGACTCTAATAGAGAAACATCCCCACTAAGTCAAGCTGATGACGCAATTGTTCTAGATAACACTAATATGACAATGGAGCAACAACTGGTGTGGGTGGATAAATTAATTCAGGAAAAGTTTTCAAAATGATAACTGTTGAAATTGATAAAAATTCTGGATTTTGTGCGGGAGTCATAAGGGCTATAGGAAAAGCTGAAGGAAAACTCTCTAACGAAGCTTCTGAAAACAATCGCTTATACTCTCTTGGAGCCATTGTTCATAATGACTCAGAATTATCACGGCTAGAGGATCTGGGCCTTGTTACCATCGACAAAGAAGATCTTGAAGACATGGTGGATGCAGAAGGAGAGATGCTTCTTATTAGAGCCCATGGCGAACATCCAAGCACCTATCTTAGAGCAGAAGAATTAGGTTTTGAGATTATAGACTGCACCTGTCCCGTTGTATTAAAGCTTCAAAAAAGCATAAAAGAGACCTATGCTAAACATCAACAACTAGGAAAGGGGCAGATTATTATTTTTGGCAAAATTGGGCATGCAGAAGTTCTAGGACTTAGAGGACAAACTGAAGATACAGCTATAGTGATTGAAGATATTAAAATGTTAGAAGATGCTGTAGCTAGCTGGGAAATATCTCTTACCACTCCAACTGAAATCTTTAGTCAGACCACAAAAAGCCCAGCAGAATATAGAAGGATTTGTAGTAGATTAGAAGAATTAATGGCAAGAGCTCGTGAGCTTCCTATTGAAAGATTTAAAGGTACTAATCAATTGATTGTTCATAATACTATTTGCCCTCAAGTGGCAACTAGACATGAAAGGTTGTCTAAATTTGCCTTAGAGCACGATATTATTATCTTTGTTTCAGGAAAGGCGAGTTCTAATGGTAAGGTTTTATGTGATTTGTGCAAGAGCTTAAATATTAGAACATTCCATATCGACTCAAGCAGCGAACTCAATAAAGCTTGGTTCAGAGAAGATGATAAAGTCGGCGTTTGTGGAGCAACTTCCACCCCTAAATGGCTACTTGAAGAGGTTGCAAGCAAGATTTTGACTTTAGTACAAGAAGAGAATAATTTAGACCGAAAAGAAAATAATACACAACCGACGTTATAAACAAATAAACTAAAACACATATGGCAACAACAGCAGATTTTAAGAACGGCCTATATTTAGATTATAATGGTATACCATGCCAAATCGTATGGTTCCAACATGTTAAACCAGGAAAAGGCCCTGCTTTCGTTAAAGCTAAACTTCGCAACCTAGAAAACGGACGTATTCTTGAGAACACTTACACAGCAGGTGTTAAGATTGACTTAATCAATGTAGAAAGAAGACCTTACCAATTCCTATACAAAGATGAGGATGGTTATCATTTTATGCATAAAGAAACTTTTGAGCAAATTTATCTTGGTAATGATCTTGTAGAAAATGCAGACCTGATGAAGGAAGGACAGCATGTTGAAATGATGTTCCTGGCTGATGAGGAGCGCTGCCTAACTTGTGAACTTCCTACATATGTAGAATTAGAAGTTACATATACAGAGCCTGCAGTTAGGGGCGATACAGCTTCTTCTAATGCACAAAAGGAAGTAACTCTTGAAACAGGCGCAGTCATTATGGCTCCACTTTTCATAAACGAGGGTGAGGTAATTCGAGTAAATACTACAAATCGCACGTATGGCGAGCGAGTTAACAAGTAATTTTTAACTAAAATTTAAAAATACAACTCTTACCTTTGTTGATGCTTGCAAAAATAAGGTAGGAGTTTTTTATTTATGAAGTCTAGAGTATTATCTTTATTGTGTGTAGCTATAATTTTAAGCTCTTGCACAAATGTTCCTGCTCCTTTTGGCGTCACTCCAACTAAAGAACAAGTAAATTGGCAAACAATTGCAAAGGAGACCACTATAGGTTACAAAAGAATTCATTAAGAGCATATTTCAAATGAACTTTAAATTTTTAAAATTACTTATTCCATGGTTTTTCCTAATCGGCTGTACTAGTCAGGAGAGTTTTACCAGTTTTGTAGATACAAAGATTGGTTCTGGTGGTCATGGACACGTCTTTGTGGGTGCTAATATACCTTTTGGTGCTGTCCAATTAGGCCCAACAAGTATACCACAAAGTTGGGACTGGTGTTCTGGATATCATGATAGCGACTCAACAGTTATAGGATTTTCACACACTCATCTTAGTGGAACAGGCATAGGTGATCTCTTTGATATTACTGTTATGCCTATTACTGGCGAAGGAATTGAGGGAGGGATTCAAGCTGCAAATTATGCAAGAGGAAGAGAGGAAGATTTTTCATCTGGTCTTTGGTCCTATGCTGATAGAACTCAGGAGGTTAGTTTTCCTGGTTACTATAAAGTTCCTCTTACAAGATATAATATAGTTGCAGAAATGACTGCAACAGAAAGGGTTGGCTATCACAGATATACCTTCCCTGCTTCAGAAGAGGCTGCTATAGTTTTTGACCTTCAGAATGGAGGTTGTTGGGACAGGACTATGGATGCAAATATTGAAGTTGTTAGAGACAATGCCATTCAAGGCTATAGATATTCTCGTGGATGGGCAGATAATCAGAAAATTTATTTCTATGCTGAGTTTTCTAAAGATTTTTCTGCTTTTGATTTAATTAAAAAAACCATCAGGGTATGGAAAGATGAGGTCAAAGAAATGGTGCTCTATGGTAGGGCTGATTTTCAGACCTATGCAAACGAAGAGATTGTTCTAAAAGTAGCCATTTCCCCTAATAGCATTGAAAAAGCCAAAGAAAATTTTATTGCTGAAGCAGGACTAAACTTCGATGAGGTTGTACTGGCTGCTGATAAAGCTTGGAATGAAGAATTATCAAAAATTACAATTAAAACTAAAGACGAAAAAGTTAAAAAAATATTCTATACTGCCCTTTACCACACAATGATAGCCCCTTCACTATTTTGTGATTCAAATGATTCACAAACAATCTATACTACTTTTTCTCTTTGGGACACATATAGGGCAGCTATGCCACTTTACACCATTATACATCCAGAGAAAGAAAATGACATTATCCTGACAATGCTGGACATCCATAAAAAACAAGGTAAACTCCCTGTATGGCATCTCATGGGCTGTGAAACTAATTGCATGGTTGGTAATCCTGGTATTCCTGTAGTTGCTGACGCTATATTAAAAGGCTATGATGGGTTTGATCATAGAGAAGCTTACGCTGCAATGAAAGAATCTGCCCTAAAAGCAGATAGGGGGCAGGATTTTAGAATGGAATATGGATATATTCCTTATGATAAATTCAATGAATCTGTTGCTTATGATCTTGAATATGCACTTGCCGACTGGGCTGTGGCTCAAGTTGCACTAAAGCTTGCTGGGGAGGCTGAAATGACAGAAGACAATGAAAATCTTGTTTTAGCTAAGGCTTATAGAGACGATTATGAGTATTTCATAAATAGGAGTAAATCCTATAAGAGCCTCTTCGATTCTGAATTAGGCTTTATTCGAGGGAAGAATAGCGAAGGAGTGTTTCGTTCCGAGTACAATCCTTTTTATTCTTCACATAGGGCTGATGATTATTGTGAAGGCAATGGTTGGCAATACACTTGGTTGGTTCCACATGATCTAGGTGGTCTCATTGAGTGCTTTGGTGGTAAGGAAAACTTGATTTCAAAACTTGATTCTCTTTTTATTGTTTCATCCATTATTGAGGGAGAAAATGTTTCTGCTGACATTTCTGGCCTGATAGGACAATATGCCCATGGTAACGAACCTAGTCATCATATACTATATTTTTACACAATGCTTGGTGAGCCATGGAAAACAGCCGATAAAGTTCGTGAAGTTTTGTCTACCCTCTATCATGATACTCCAGACGGTCTTTCTGGAAATGAAGACGTTGGGCAGATGTCTGCTTGGTATATACTTTCATCTTTAGGCTTTTATCAAGTAGAGCCAGCTGGTGGTCGTTATTGGTTTGGTTCTCCCCTACTTGATGAAGTCGAGCTTAAAGTTAAAAATGGCATTTTTAAGATTAAAACCTTGAATAATAGTATGGAAAATAAGTATATTCAGAGCATTAAACTAAACGGCTTGGAATATTCTAAACCATATATTGATTTTAAAGATATTGAGACTGGTGGAAATCTAGTTATCGCAATGGGAAACGAGGCTAAACTTTGGTATGAACCTTTATATTAAAATATCATGATGTATCCGTTAAAATTTGAAGCTATTTACAAAACTCTGATCTGGGGAGGAGAAAAAATTTTTGCTTTTAAAGGCATAGAAACTAAACAAAAAAATATTGGAGAAAGTTGGGAAATTTCAGGGGTAAAAGGCAATGAATCAGTTGTTGCAAATGGCCCATTAGCAGGAAAAACGATTACTGAACTTATTGAAAAATATAAGGATGAGCTAATAGGTAAAAAGACTTTTGCCAATACAGGTACTGAATTTCCTCTTCTAATAAAATTCATTGATGCTCGTGATGATTTATCAATTCAGGTGCATCCTGATAATGAACTTGCTAGCAAGCTCCACAATGGTTCCAAAGGAAAAACCGAAATGTGGTATGTAATTCAAGCAGATGAGAATGCTCATTTAATGTCAGGCTTTTCTGAAAAAATTACACCCGAAGAATATACCGAAAAGGTAGAAAATGATACTATTATTAATGTGCTTAGTGACTATAAGGTTAAAACTGGTGATGTGTTCTTCCTTCCTGCTGGGAGAGTTCACAGCATAGGTAAAGGTTGTCTTATCGCAGAAATTCAACAAACTTCTGACATTACCTATCGCATTTATGACTTCAATAGATTGGACCTAGACGGTAAGCCACGTGAGCTTCACACCGAACAAGCTAAAGTAGCTATCGACTACAATGTACTTCCTGATTACAAAACTGAATATTTAGAGGAACCAAATAAGCGTAATCTTTTGATTGATTGTGAATATTTTACCACAGACCTATATGTGCTAAACAAAGAGCTTACTGAAGATGTTACAAACTTAGATTCATTCATAATCTTTATTTGCCTTAGTGGCAATGGTAGCCTAACCGACTCTTTCGGCAACACTGTTACTATACAGCAAGGTGAGACTATTTTATTGCCAGCAATTAGCACATCCTTCACCCTCACCCCTGTGAAAGGTCACCTGAAGGTCTTAACGAGTTACATTAAATAACCATGAAGTGGCTGTAGGGCCTCTAATGAAGACTTCGTGTCTAGATTGAGAAATTATAAAAAAACGAGGCCCTCACAAGCCTCGTTTTGAAATTATTTCAAGTTTTACTTACTTAAAGTGACTACCAAGCAAGAGCAGAAGCACCAAGTATAGCTGCGTCTGACTCTTTTAGCTGAGAGTAAATCAATTTTACTTTATTTCTCCACAATGGTAATACATTAGCATTCATTGATTCTAGGATTGGCTCTGTTAGGAATTCTTGTGACCTTGCTAGTCCACCGAAAAGAACAATTGCTTCTGGAGCACTGAATGCGATAAAGTCTGCAAGAGACTGGCCTAGGATTTTACCAGTAAAATTGAAAATCTTAATAGCAAATTGGTCTCCCTCTTTTGCTGCTTCATACACGTCCTTTGAAGTAATGTTGTCAAGACTTCTTAGAGGTGTTGGCTCATCTGTTACTTCTAACCATTCGCGAGCAGTTCTTGCAACTCCTATTGCAGAGCAATAAGTCTCAAGACAACCTGTTCTTCCACAATTACAAACACGGCCGTTGTTGCGGACTGCTGTAGTGTGGCCTAACTCACCAGCAAAACCATCGTGACCATAAACAAGATGACCATCGATAACAATACCACTACCTACTCCTGTACCAAGAGTAATCATGATAAAGTTCTTCATACCTCTTGCTGCCCCATATGTCATCTCACCAATAGCTGCTGCATTTGCATCATTTGTCAAAACCACTTTCATTCCATCCATTTTCTTGGATAATAGTTTTGCAAATTCGATTATTTGAGTTCCACCCCAAACTAAGTTTACAGCATTCTCAATTGTTCCTGTATAAAAGTTTCCATTAGGTGCTCCAACTCCAATTCCTCTTATTTTGCCTTTAGCATCAGCATCTTTAATAATCTTATGGAGAGCCTCTGCTAAATCTTTTATATAGAGATTCACATCTTTATGAGTGTCTGTGCGCATAACTGACTGTGTAAGTACAGTGCCTCTCGCATCAACAACTCCCATTTTAGTCGTTTGACCACCTATATCTATTCCAATTACATATTCTAATTCTGAAGTCATATCCATTCTATTTAGCTGTTTTTACTTTTGAACCTGAAAGAGCAAACCATAGGATGTATGCAGCTCCTACAATAATCACCCAGTAGCTAGCAATAAATCCTGCTGAGTCTGCGACAGCTCCCTGAATTACAGGAAGTACACCACCACCAGCAACCATTACCATAAATAGACCCGAAGCAATAGAAGTGTGTTTTCCAAGTCCTTCTACTGCAAGGTTGAAAATTGCTCCCCACATTACAGAAGTACATAGACCGCAAAGAACAAAGAATAGTATTGAAATTGGAACTTGAGTTTCAAATAGAGCAATTTGAACTGTCTTAGGGAAATACATACCTAAAAGAACAAGTACAATAGCCAACGAAGAAACAACTGTAATCATAGTACGGCTAGAAACTTTTCCTCCAACAGTTCCGCCAATTATACGTCCAACTAACATTAAGAACCAATATGCTCCTACAAAAGAACCCGCTACTGTAGCTGGAATATTAAGACCATTTACATCTGTCATATATAGGTTCATAAAGTTAGGAATTCCTACTTCTATACCTACATATAGGAAAATTGCAATTATACCAAAAACTAAATTTCTATGAGAAAGAGCTCCCTTAATTGACTCTAAAACTCCTTCTTGTTGTTTAGGTTCTTTCGCTGCTGCTTCAAGTTCAGGCTCTGGGATTTCAGAGAAGAAAATAATTACAAAAGCAAGAGCAAAAATACCCATAGCGATAAATAAAGCAAGATTTACGTCAGCAACCTGAGTTTGCTCAGTAATCTCACCTATTAGATAACCAGCAAGAACTGGAACGATTGTAGCAGATAGTGAGTTCATTGAGCCACCCCATTGGATGAGCTGATTACCTCTATTTCCACCACCACCAAGAGTGTTAAGCATAGGATTAACAACTGTATTAAGCATACACATTGAGAAACCTGAAACAAACGCTCCTAGTAAATAAACAGGGAAACTCTGAAGAATTCCCGATAAATAAGTAATAGCAACTCCTATAAAACCTACAGCTACCGCAGAAAGAGCAGTAAACTTATACCCTCTGTTTTTAAGAAGGAAACCTGCTGGAAGACCTAAAAAAGCATAAGCAATAAAGTTTGCTAGGTTACCAAGTTGAGACATTGCATTTGTTGCACCGAATTGTGCTTTAGCAATTAAACCCATTGGGTTTTGTAGGCCTGTTACGAAAGCAATCATTGCGAATAAGAAAAACATAATTCCAATCGCAAGAACATTACTCTTTTTTTTCATTTTTTAATTAATTTATTGTGTTAGTAATTTATCGGTTATTAGAAACTTACAATAGTTCCAAAAATCGGCTCCTAAGTTACAAAAAAAATATAATAAACCGAGTTTTTACTATGTTCTTTTAGATAAAAATAGAGTTCTTATAAAAAGTAATGTTCTTTAATAAGCAAAAATAAAGATGCTTTTCTTACTCTTTTCTTAGAGTCATAAAATTTTTTTTAATCTCGATAGGATGTTTCCAATATGATATTGTACTGTTTTAGGACTGATTCCCATTTTTTCTGCAATTTCTTTATATGTTAGATTATCATATCTACTAAGTTTATATATGATTTTTTGCTGCTCAGTGAGTGAATCAATCTCTTTGTTTATTAAATCTAACAAATCCTGCATTACGACTCTCTTTTCTGTATCATAGTTAGCTGGATTTTTGCTAGAATAATTTACATATTTTTGATGTACACGATCGTGTTTTAATTTATTATAAACAGTATTTCTCGTTGTTGTAAATAGATAGGCTTTGAAAGATTTTACCTGACAAATTATTTCTCTTTTCTCCCAAACTTTAATAAAAATATCATGAACAAGATCATCCGTATCTTCAGAATTTTTTAAGATAGAAAAAACGAAAGACCTTACCTGAGGAGCATATCTGATATACAAAATCTCCATTGCAGATATATCTCCCTCTCGTAATTTTGATAATATGAAAGATTCCTCTTTAATCATGATACCTTTCAACTAGTATTTATCCCTAATAATTAATACATCATTATAAATTTCATATTTAATAGGCAATAAAGTTGCAATAATATTCATTATTGTTTCCAATGGCTCATGAGTAATCGTAAGCGACAAGCCCTTATCCATCGAAACTGAAGTATGGGTATATATTTTTACCCTATATCTATGCTCAAGATTTTCTAAAATATCTCCTAATCTGGTATTATCAAATGCAAGATGGCTTTCATACCAACGATAAGAAGCTGCTGTATTGATATATTCAACAGAAACCTCCCCATTAAGAAGAGAATATGACAAACTATTATTAGGTTTTAAAATAATTGGAGAAGACAAGGATTCACATGCTATTTCAACAGCACCCTCTGCTAAAACCACTTCCTCTTTGGCATCTTCTTCATAACACGAAGCACCAAAAGAAGTCCCTAGAACTTTAACATTGAGATTGGGCATCTGCACAATAAACGGTCTATCATTATCCTTTATCACTTCAAAGAAAGCTTCTCCACGCATAATTACGCTTCTAGTGTCTTTATCAAATTCCTCAGGATAAGTTAGTCTAGTATTTTCATTTAACCACACCTTTGTCCCATCTGGCAATAAGAATTCTCCAATATTACCTTTTGCTGTTGCCAGCGTAATATTATTAACAGGCTTATTAAAATATGAATATGAAAAGAAGCCTGCACAGAAAATCAAGATCGCAATAGCTGCAGCCGATAAACTAATAATACTAAAAATGCGAAAATTTTTAATTCTTTCTTTTTTCTTAAGAGTGTTTCTTATTCTTTTTAGTCCTGAAAAATGTTCTTCTTCAAATACTAGTTTTGAATACTCCTCCCATTTTTCAAGCATAAGAATCTCTATTTCTCTATCTGTCTCATTTTCAAGAAGCCATTGAGAAAACTCATTTGTTATGTTAGCACGCACTTCGTCCTGATCAAACATATAATCAATTATCTGTTTTTTATCATTAATACTCATAACAATTTTTCTAACTAAACTTGTAAATATAAAAAACTCTTTCATTCCTTCACTAATAAGACAACATATTCTTAAAATATGCTAGGAAAACTCAAAATTTTCTTAGTACATTGGAAGACTTCGTTGTCTTTAAAATAAAAATAGTAAACGTGTATTTTATGAAAAAAATTAAGGAAATTTGTGGCCTCGGCTCCATGCTTATGGCTGCTATGGCGTGTTCGCAAAAAGCACAAAAACCCAATGTACTTCTTATTATAGCAGACGATTTGGGCATAGGAGATGTTAGCGCCTATGGTTATGGAAACATTTCAACTCCTAATGTTGACTACTTGGCTGACAACGGAATTTTGTTTAATAACGGCTATTCCACATCGGCAACTTCTACACCTAGCCGTTATGGAATATTTACAGGAGAATATCCTTGGAGAAATACTGATGCTCGTATTTTGCCTGGTGATGCTCCTCTCTTAATCCCAACCGCCATCCCAACTCTTCCTAAAATTATGCAAAATGCAGGATATCAAACTGCTGCTATTGGTAAGTGGCATCTAGGCATGGGTGATGGAAATGTTGATTGGAACAAACAAATTACTCCTTGTGCAAACGATATTGGCTTTGATTATTCTTGCCTAATTGCTGCCACAAACGATAGAGTTCCTACTGTTTATGTAGAAAATGGATTAGTTCTAGGGCTTGATCCTTTAGATCCTATAGAAGTGAGCTATGAAGAGAACTTCCCTGGAGAACCAGACGGGAAAAAGGATCTGGAAATGCTAAAAATGATGTGGGATCATCATCACAACGAAGGGATTGTTAATGGTATTCCTAGAATTGGATATATGAAAGGAGGAGAAAAGGCAAGATGGGTAGATGAGGACATGGCTGATTATTTTGTTGATAAGGTTAAAAATTATATAAACTCTCGTGACAAAAATAAACCATTTTTTCTTTATTACGGACTTCATCAACCTCACGTTCCACGTACTCCACACGCTCGTTTTGTTGGCTCTACTGATTTAGGATCTAGAGGAGATGCTGTTGTAGAGGCAGATTGGTGTGTGGGAGAAGTTATAGCAAAATTGGAAAAAGAAGGTTTATTAGAAAACACACTTATAATATTTACATCTGACAATGGACCTGTTCTTCAAGATGGATATGTGGACATGGCATATGAAAACAAGGAAAAGCACGATGCTTACGGTGCCCTAAGAGGGGGCAAGTATAGTTTATACGACGGTGGAGCTCATGTTCCTTTTATCGTATACTGGAAAGGTAAAATTAAACCTGCTGTTTCTAATGAGCTCGTTGCTCAACTCGACTTGTTGGGATCTTTAGCTAGCTTAGTGGGTGAAAAAATTCCTGAAGGGCTTGATACTCAAAACCAGATTGATGCTTTTATGGGTATAGGAAAAGGTAGAGAATCTCTAGTAGTAGAAGCCAAAAGTCGACTAGCTTATAGAAATGGCGATTATATTTTAATTCCCCCTTATAAAGGCAAAGCTTATCGTAAAAATAAAGAGGTTGAGCTAGGTAATGTTGAGGATTATGTTCTTTTCAATGTTGCTATTGATCGTTCTCAACAGCAAGATATTGCTTCTGACAACCCAGAATTATTAGAAAAAATGAAAAAGGAATTTCATGATTGTGTTGGAGAGCATTATCACATTAATATAACAGAAATACTAAAAAACTATTAACAATAATTTTTACTCCACCACAAAATCCTTTCTAATTGAGGCTTATATTCAAATGAAAAGTCGCAACTCAAAAAAGTTTGCGACTTTTCATTTGATCTATATTTTGTAAAGTTTACCAATTATAAACTCTTACTTTATACATATTTAAATCTCCGATTCTAATCAATTCTGGTCTTTCTGTAGACTGAGTATTTGAGGTGTATGCAATATCATTACAAGACCACGAAAGTGGCCTGTTTGAACCAGTTGCATCTGTATACCAACACTCACCAGTATAAGGGTTATAATTTACAGATTTAAGAGCTGTAGAACTATTAAAATGTGATAATTGAGTAAAAGAATTCTGAGTAATATTATATAATGCTGCCTTATGTCCTGCTACAATAAGAGTGTTTTCATCAACTAGCATCATATCGTGTAAGCCTGTAACATATGACGATGTGTTGATGCTTTTTTCCAAGGTTAATGAGGGATTATTTGTTTCCCAATTTGTAAGAGTGTACACATTTAAGCTTGTACCACCTATAGCATAAAGTCGTTGATTATGTTCATTCCAAACAACTCCATGTGCAGAAGCTAGAGGTGTTGAAAATTTTATAACATCGGATGCTTTTATATCAAAGATTTGTATACAATCCCCTGCATCCGAACAAGCCACTGCAACACGATTATTTGGTAATAATTCTGCTGAATGAGCGTTTCTTGACGAAGTTGAATACCAAAATAATTCCTTTGTCTCCTTATCAATTAGTGCAGCATATCCTTTGGATGCTGTTAAAAGTACTTTTGTATTGTTATCTACTAACTTACAATCGTCCAAACGTATCATATCACTAGGATTTTTACCAACAGCTGATGCTATGGTTTTTGCGTCCCACTCCCAGAGGATAGCATTTTTATATCCATATGTCTGTGCTAGTTTAGTATTAATATGATAAATCATATTATCTCCACATATAAGGACTTCTGGTGATTTTCCATCTGATACCATTTCAGAGTCTATTTTTCCACCTATTTCAGCTGTAACCCTCTCATCTGTATTGAAAACTATTTCTTCGTTACTATCTGTTGTAAATGTAATAGTGTATCCTTTATTAAAAACAATAGGAGCAATGACAAATGGTATTTTTACAGACCCCTTTCTACAATCCAAACCTGTTCCTAAGTCTACGGTTATGGTTTCTGCGTCTGCAGTAGCACTTGTTAAAGAGGCATTAATTAATACCTTCCCTGCTATTTTTTCTGCATTATTACCCTTAAGTACAGCTTTTTTAATCTTATAGTCACCTGCCTTAACATTTCCAAAAAGAACATTATAGAATGGACTTAAAGTCATATCAAAACCATTATAAGCAGAAGAGAATAAAGCTTTACCAACAAATAATTGATTTTCATCACCATCTTGATTAACTGGAATTGTTGTTTCTAGTTTATCTGATGTATATATAAGATTTGCACTTGCTGGATAAAAAGCTACTAGATTATCATTTTCTTTAGCACCCTTAATACCAAAGGTAAATATTGACATGGGGCTACCTGTAGTAATAGGAGAAGCAAAAGTTGCTTCTACAGTTTTAGCATCTACATTTAAAATACCTACCTTATCATTTGCTTCCCATAATTTTGTGCTTATAGTTCCTAAAGAATTAACAAAACTTTCTGTTGTAATTTTAATTCTTGCTGCAACTACCTCTTCTTTAGCTATAGTGTTTTTATTGCATGCAGATGTAAGTGTAGATATTAGAAATAGTGATAAAAAAAGTTTTATGTATTGTTTCATGTTTATAATAAAAATACTGGATTAGGATTGTTACAATATACAAAACCTAATCCAGTTATAAAATTGTTATAATAATGGGCTTTGTAAGCAACAACTTCCACAGATATCTCCACCTGGGCCTCCCCAGAACATACGTTCTCCTCCTACATACTTACCTGCGAAAGCGCCATTATCACCACTTGCTCCAATAAAATTAAAGTAAACAACTCCATCGAGGAAGTTGTTTCCTCCCATTTGCTTCTGCGCATCTGTTGTACCATAAGTAAACGAATCCACAATGCTACCATCTGCAGCATTTATTGTATATGTAACATTGCCTTTTTGTCCACTAGTTATATAAACACGTCCCTCTTTATCTGCAACAACATGAGAGAAGTTGAAAGCATTAACTAAACCACCTTCATGAACTACTCTCCACTTCACTTCTGTTAAGTCTGAATCAAGTGCATAGATAGATCCATCCTTACATCCAGCAACAACATATCCATTCATTGCTACTCGTGGAGCATAAACGTTGTGAGGAGCAAAGCCTTTTTCTGCAACCTTAGTACGATTTACTAAGTCAATCTTAACAAGCCCACTAGCATCTACATTATTATTACCTCCACCTAATGCGAAATATGCAAATTTCTTATCTTGAGTAACTGCAAATGCTGTTAAATCTGTAGGCTTGCTTAAACAATCAAATGAAGCTAATTCTTGTCCATCAGATGCCTTAAGGAACTGAATTGATTTTTGAGCATTACTAATTGCCACAACTAGTTCTTCGCCATTTATCAATATACCACATCCTTTCGAGCCAAGAGCAACTTTCCAGTTTTGAGCCCCCGTAATTGAATTTAAAGAAAATAAATTACCGTTAGCATCAATTATATAAACAGTCTTGCCGTCTGCACTAACTGCTGGAGCAGTACTGTTCATTGCTCCTGCTTGATCAAATGTCCACTTTAACTCTCCCTCTGGACTTACGCAATAGAATTGATTAGCTTTTGATGTTCCGAAATAAACATCCCCATTTGTTGGATTTACTGTTGGAGGATTATATCCTGCTGTTGATGCAGGATTGACATAACGCCATTTCTCTTCACCTGTTTCTAAATCATACGCATATAAAGCACAAGTACCGTTAAATGTAATATTATAAACCGTTTCTCCATCTGGTGAGAAAACAGGATAGGTTCCTTTGAATCCTGTATATTTAGCTCCATTAAGCTCAAAATCGGTTGCATTAACTACCCATTCACGTAAAGTAATATCAATCCCCCATTCTGCTAATTCGCCACTAATGTCTGCCGATAATTTTACCACTTGCTTACCTAGTGCTGAAAGACCATATGTTACTTTTGACCCCTCTAGAACTTGTCCATCAGGGAAGGTCCACTTGATATCTGTTGCTGTTGGAAATTTCTCTAAATTGAAAGTATAAGTAATTGGCTGTCCTGAAGCAGCTTTTGTGCGACTTACAAAATATGGAATGATAAAACGCACCTTAAACTCTTTGGCAGTCGATTCTCCTTTTGGATAGTTAGCAACAATTGAAACTACATAGTTGTACTCATTTGTAATACCTGTAATTGTATATTCTGTAAGATGTTTAGCTACTTGTATCTCATTCATCGAAGCCTTATCTCCCTCTCTATAATAGTAAATAGTGTAACTCTCTACTAAATCAGATGGTTTTGTCCATGTCAGCTTTATAAATTGATCTTTCTTTTCCTTATCCTCATCAGTAGTATAAGAAAGTTCCGTAATCGGGATTTTTGTAGTAGTTGGCTTACAATTTACATTTACTACATTAGATAAAAGCTCTCCATAAATTGCTTGTACTGAAAATGTGTATGTAAAATCATTAGTAAGATTTAATATAGTGTAGCTCGTTTTTCCTTCAGTATAGATTGTTTCGTCAACAGATTCTGTGTTTTTATATGTAATTAAAAAGTCTGTTGGCTCCCAACCTTCTGGTAATGACCAAGAAAGAGTCACTTCCTCATCACCAGGAACTGCTGTTAAGTCAGTTACTTGACGACGCGACTGGCCTGCTTGGGGGATTTCTTCTTTCCAACAAGAAGAAATCGCAAATAAAAAGCAAGCTGTTATAAAAAAATAATATATCTTTTTCATTATAAGGGTTTTAAACGTTAATATCCAGGGTTTTGCCAAAGGATTGAGTCATTATTTACAATTTCAATTTGCTCATTTGGAATAGGAAATATTAATTTTATACTACTAATGTTAAAAAACTCTTCTGCTAGCCCAAGGCGTACTAAATCAAACCAACGATGTCCTTCTAAAGCAAACTCTTTTCCACGCTCATTAGCCAATTCTTTAATAAATAAGTCTTTATTCGTGTTAGTATAATCTGGTAGACCTGCTCTTGAGCGTATTCTATTTAAATAAGGAAGAGCTTCTTCTACCTTATCTTGTTGTGCCAAAGCTTCAGCCATCATTAAAACGACGTCTGCATAGCGCAAATGTGGAAAATCATTTCCTACTTGTGTTGTATAAGTAGCATCGAAGTCGTCATCCCATTTTGCCATAGCATATACCGAACTACTAATCCTTCTATATGTATTTATAAGCGCATATCTATTATCGTCATTTGTATAGATAGCCTTAAACTCTACAGTAGGATTGACTCTATCTGCCTCAACACCAGTATTTGAACTATACCAATAGCCATGTCCATTATCCGTTGTTTTATTGTAATAAAGAGCAAAGATTATTTCTTTATTCATTTTATTTGCAACATTAAATGCATCAGCCGTAGTTGGCATTAGATCATAATTGGGATCTGTCATTGCATCTGCAAGAACTAATTCTGCCTCACGATATTTACCAAAAGTTAAATATACCTTTCCAAGAAGGGTTTGAGCTGCTATTTTAGTAACACGAGCAACTTCCGCACTTCTCTTTAGTGGGAGAAGATCAATAGCTTCTTTAAGATCTGTCACTAGACGATTATACATTTCCTCATCTGTACATCTTGGAATAAGCTTTGAATCCGCTGGGGTTTCTACTTTTGTTGCAATAGGAACACCTCCAAAGCATCTATAAAGGTTATAATACCACCAAGATCTAAGGAACAAAACTTCTCCTTTATATTGAGGAAGTAAGTTAAACTCCTTGCCCTCCATATGGTCTAGTACATCGTTGCAACGATATATTCCATTATACCAAGCATTCCAAATGTTTTCTAGAATTCCATTACTAGAATTTTCTGCAAAATGATCTAAATCATATCTGTCCTGTGTTGATACAGCCATTGATTCAAGAAAACATTCATCAGAACGATAAGCTAACTCTGTGATGTGAAAACCTGATGCTGTTTTAAGCTTTGCATAACACGAATATACACCTTGGTTAAAATCTTCTTCTGTTTGGTAGAAATTTCCTTCAGTTATCGTATTGCTAGGATACATCTCAAAGAATTTTTCACCACATGAAATCAAAAAGGTGGAAATAAGTGTTATAAATATTATTATTCTTAATTTCATATTTATTTTCTATTAAAGGTTAAAGTTAAGTCCGATACTAAATGTTCTAGAAAGAGGATAAGAAGTATAATCCTCTCCAGGACGTAGCGCATCTCCTGCTCTCCTATTTACCTCTGGATTATATCCTGTATAATGTGTAAGAGTAAAGAGATTTGTTCCCTGAATATAAAGCCTTACATTTTGCACATGTGCTTTTCTAAACCATTTATTAGGGAAAGTATATCCTATTGATAGATTTTGAAGTCTTAGATATGAACCATCCTCTAAATGGAAAGTTGAAGTAGAAGCACCATTATTACCCGAAGACTTACGTGTTGCACGATTAAGTTCTCCGTAAGGGAATCGTTCTAATGCTAATTTCATCATATTTGAAGAAGCCTCCATATTAAGCAAATAACGACGCTCCAAGTTTAGAATTTCGTTTCCATATACTCCTTGAAAATTAGCAGCTAGATCAAAGCCTTTATATCCTAATGTTAGTCCAAACCCATAATAAAAGTCTGGCATATAATTACCTACAATTACCCTATCCTCGTCTTTCTCTAGTATACCATCGCCATCGGCATCAACAAAACGGAAGTCACCAACTACTGAGGTATCGAAATGAGGATATGAATCCAATTCTTCTTGGTTGTGGAAAATTCCATCTTGAACAAGTAGATAATAAGAACCAACAGGCTGACCTACCGTTGTTATATAATATCCTCCTGCATAAGAAGATTCCTTAATAATTGGGGCATCCTCATCACCTAAGCTTAAAACTTTATTGCGATTTAAAGACCAGTTTGCTGTAAGATGATAGTGAAAATCACCTATTTTTTTGCGACTGGATAGATTTAACTCAATACCTTTATTCTGCATTGAACCCACGTTCATATTAGATGAAGTCAGTCCAGAAACAGAAGAAACAGGTACATCAAAAAGCATGTCTGTTGTTTTTGAATAGTACGCATCTAGATTTAGTCCTAAAAGACCATTCCAAAGTGATGCATCTAAACCCACATTGACTTGTGTGTTTTTCTCCCAACCAAGGTCATTGTTTGCAATTTGACTAGGATAAACCTGGTTAACTACTCCATTACCCATATCTAGAGAAGAAGAACCATAAAGAGCTAGATATTCAGAATTACCTATTTGGGCATTTCCTGTTTGACCAACAGAAGCACGAATTTTCATATCATTAATCCATGTTGCATTTTGCATGAATGACTCATCGCTTATACGCCATCCAACAGATACTGCAGGGAAATATCCCCATCTGGTATTTGGAGCAAATCTTGATGAACCATCACCACGAATAGATGCTGATAGCATATATTTTCCATCATATGAATACTGTGCTCTTAATAGCCAAGAAGCAAATGTGTAGCCATACTGATTATTATAAGTCTTATCTATATCTATTGTTTTTCCTTTTGTCGTACGGATTTTATCATCTCCAGCAGTACCTGTTCCTGTAATGGTAGAAGTTTTAGTCATTTGTTTTTCAGCCTCATATACAGCAATAGCGTTAATCGAATGTTTTTCAAATTTCCTGTTAAATGATAACTGGTTTGATATAGTCCAGTGGAAATATTGATTGCTTGTACTTGTTGCTGTTGGGTCAGAAAATTGAACTCCCGCTGCCACACCATCCGAGTCAGTGTCAATTAAATACTTATGTCCTCTTAAAGGTAAATATGAAGGACGATAATAATTACGATTATAATTGTAAAAATCTCCACCTATTGTAAGTTTATATTCAAAGCCCTCAAAGAACTCAATACTAGTATACACATTACCCAATATGTTAATTTTCTCTCGAACATCATCTATTTCACGAGCTAAAGCAACTGGGTTTAATACTTCATTACATTGCGTATCTCCTATTCCATAAGAATCTGGTTTACGTAAAAGTCCGTTCATGTCCCAATTGTACGAACCATCATCATTGTACACAGGGAAAATTGGTGGAGCCATAAGCGCAGAAGCGATTACACCGTCTGCACCATATTGGGAATCTGAATCAATATGATTTGTTTTAGAGAAAGTTGGAGAGAAGCTAACTCCATATTTTAAAATATTCCTTTTCCCATCAAGATTCATTCTTAAGCCGAAACGCTCAAAATCAGAATTAATAATTGTTCCTTCACGCAACAAATAATTTGCACCAACATAATAGCTTAAATTTTTAGTACGGGCAGAAACAGAAAGAGAATGTTTATGTGAAAGTGCTGTTCGGAAAATAGCATCTTGCCAATCTGTATTAGTAAGAGTTCCTGTCTCATCCATCAAATAAGATGTGACAATAGGCTTAACCCTATGATAAGTTTGAGGTCTGCCTGTATATGGATCTGACATAGAACCTGTTGGAACATTAAAAATATATGCTCCATCTCTAGCCTCTGTGTAAATTTCAGCCCATTCATAAGCATCAAGTAGTTCTATTCTTTTTGCTACGTTAGATACACTAAACTGACCATCATAGCTTATTACTGGTTTTTCACTACTACCTCTTTTGGTTGTAATAATAATAACACCAGTAGAGCCTCTTGAACCATAGATTGCAGCTGCAGAAGCATCTTTTAAGACCTCTAGACTTTCAATCTCAGAACCATCAAGATTTGAAAAGCCTCGCGAATCACTAGGAATACCGTCAATTACATATAATGGATCATTACCAGAAGTTGCCGACTGTATACCACGCACCCTGACAGTTACATTGCCATCTGGCTGTCCTCCTAATGTTAAAACTTGTACACCTGGCATCTTTGCTGCCATTGCATCGCGAAAGTCTGCAGTAGGCATTGTTTTAAAGTCATCTGCTTTTATAGAAACAATAGAAGTTGTAACGTCTCTCTTATTTTGCACTCCATAACCCACAACAACTACATCATCTAGAGCAATAAGTTCAATGGGCATAACAACGTCTGCTTTTGTCTGATGATCTTTAAGAGCAACTCTTGTTGTTTGATAACCAATACTTGAGAACTCCAAGATAGCATTGTTTTGCTTAATGTCAAGAGAATAATTTCCATTTAAATCAGTTGCTGTTCCTATTGTTGTACCTGAAAGAATAACCATAGCAGCAATTACTGGTTCTCCATTTTGATCAACAACTTTACCTTTAATTGTTCTTTGTGGTACTGCTTGGGTAGATTTTGTTGTTGGCACTGCTTTTTTAGCAGTTAAAATAATTTTATCCCCTTTTATCTCAATATTAGTGTTTGGTAAAACTTCAGTAAGAATAGAGGAAACCTCTTGATTCTTCACACTTATTGAAACTTGTTTGTTCACATCAATTTCAGAGTCCACATACGCAAAAGTATAACCTGTCTCTTCCTCGATGTTTTTTAATAAATCTTTTACTGAAACTTCTTTAACATCAATACTAACTAAAGGCATTTGTGCAAAAGCTGAAATAGAAATGGTGCTAGTTAATATAATTGCAAAGAAAGAAATCAGTGTTTTAAATACATTTTTTTTCATCTTTTTTTTCTATTAGGTTACTTACTAGAGCTATGCTTTAGGGTTTTTGATTTAAAGTATAGGACTCTGAATTTTTAGCAGAAGAGAAAACTACGACTCCTTGTCGCACTTCGGCAGTTGTATTTTCCTCGTAGGTAAGAATCACCTCATGAATACCCCTTGGACCCGATGAGGGAGAAACAGAAATCCAAGTTACATTTGAAACTGCCGTCCATTCTGAGGTTGCTGCAATTGTTACAGCTCGAGTCCCTGCAGTTGGAGGCTCAAATTTACTTGGATCAGTAATAGATTGGGTCATTAGTGCAACGCTTTCTGGGCTAATTGGATTTTTTTGCTTTTGACAAGAAAGGAATCCTAATGCGCAGAATGCAACAACCCATAATAATAGTTGTTGTTTCATTGTGTTAGATTATTAAAAATTATTAATTCTTATATGTGTATTTATTTAAAGACAACTAATATATGAGGGAGGCTAGTTTTTTTTCAAAAAAATTACTAGCAACAATCTAATTTTAATTGTCATAATATTAAAGCTGACTTTTATTAGCTAACTTTAATATCTTGATACTATGAAACGTTTTATTACATTATTTTTTGCTCTAACCTTAGGTCTAGTAGCATTGGGACAAAAAGGCAAGGTGGGAACTTCTGTGGGAATTATAGGTGGAGTCACCAAAGAGGGATTGGAGGAGATTAAGGAGGCTGGAATTGAATATATTGAAGTAACCATGAATCCTTTTTGGCGAGATAAGCCAGAAAATGAGGTTTATATAAAAGCTTATGAGGCCCTTAAACTAATTGAAGATTCTGGTTTAAAGGTTTGGTCTGTTCATCTTCCTTTTAGTAACCAACTTGATGTTTCTGTTTTAAATCCAGCAAAGCGTAATGCTAATGTTGATGTGATGACAGAGATGATTAAACTGGCAGGTATTTTTAAGCCCACATGCCTTATATTACATCCAGGCGCAGATACAATAAAGGATGAATCGACTCGCGAAGAAAGGCTTAAGTGCTCTCGCAATTCTATCGGAAAGTTAGCGATTACTGCAAAAGAAATAAATACCATTTTATGTATTGAAGTATTACCTCGAACATGCCCTGGAAGAACCGCTCAGGAAATTGACTATTTGACAAGAGATATTCCAAATGTTAAGGTGTGCTTCGATACAAATCACTTGCTCTTGGGTACTCATGATGAGTTTTTCGAAGTCGTTGGCGACAGGATAGGAAGCATACATGTCTCTGATTATGACAAAGTTGACGAAAAACATTGGCTACCTTTCCACGAAAAAGGAGTTATCGACTGGAAAGCCTTCTATAAGAACTTGAAGAAGTCTGGTTATAAGGGTGTATTTATGTTCGAAGTTAAAAAGTCAGAAGGAACGCCCAAGGACTTAGTTAGAGTTTACAAACAAATGAAATAATTGTTAAAACACCTTTGAAATTTGGATAATATCAAAGGTGTTTTTATTAAGCGTTATTGAGAACTTTCATAATATTTGATGCAGGGCGACGATTTAAGAGTTCTCTCTTCATAAACTCCATTGCTGGAGCAACATAATTGAAAAATTGATAATAGCCTTTACAAAGATAATTTAGTCCAGGCTCTCCATCTTCTGTAGTTATGAAGCGATTTCTTGGGCACTCTCCATTGCAGGCAAAAAGGTATTTGCACTCTCGGCATTGACGGGGAAGAGAATTTTGTTTTGCATTTCCAAACTCTATGGCCTCAGGGCTATACATCATTTCTATTAAGGTTTTATCCTTTATATTTCCTAGCTTATATTCAGGATACACGAAATGATCACAAACATAAACATCTCCATTGTGTTCCATTACTCCTGCATGACCACAAGTACGAGCTAGAGTACAAATCCCTGGTTGTACCCCCATCCAATTGGCTAATGTTGCATCAAAAATTTGTATAAAATATTTACCCACATCATTTCGAACCCATTCATCAAAAATAGTGCATAAGAAATTTCCCCATTGTTTTGGGCTAACAGAAAAAGGAGCTAACCTGTGGTCTGTATATGGATCCATCCTGTCTGATACTGGCGTAAATTGAATAAATCTACACTCGATTTCCTTAAAAAAACGATAAAAATCTAAGGGATAGTCTGCATTATAATTGTTTACAACTGCCAGTGCATTCCACTCTACATCATAACGCTTAAGCAATTCTACTCCTCTCATTACACCAGAAAAAGTTGGTTTACCATTTGCACGTAAACGATATTTGTTGTGAAGTTTTTCAGGGCCATCAATAGATAGCCCAACAAGCCAACCATTATCTTTAAAGAACCTACACCATTCTTCATTAAGCAAAAGGCCATTAGTCTGAATGCTATTATCAAACTTTCTGCCCTTCGCATATTTTTTTTGAAGAGCTATTATCTTTCGATAAAATGACACAGGTCTTAAAAGTGGTTCTCCTCCATGCCAGACAAAAAGAGCTTGACCAGTAATATGAGATTCCATGTACTGACGTATATACTCTTCTAAAAGAGCATCACTCATTAATGTGTTCTTAGAATCTTCGTAATATTTACTCTTTTCCAGATAGTAGCAATACTCACATCTCAAATTGCAACTGGCTCCTATCGGCTTTGCCATTACATAAAGGGGCTGTGAGAAAGGATTTATAGTACTCATTCAAAAACTCTTTTTTTTACTTTTAACAAAAATATATAAATTATCATGATTTTCAAGCTTCATTATTCATTAAACTAAAGCCGACATCCATTGAGAATGCACACAAAAACATTATCTTTGCTGGGATGAAATTTTATTAAAAATATAAAAATATGATAGCAGAACCACAAATTGAACTTTCAATAAAAAAACTTTTCAAAAATTTACAATTTACAGAAGAACCTCAGGGCTTATATGATCCTCTAAGATATATGATTAAAATTGGGGGCAAAAGGATTAGGCCTAGGCTTTGTTTGACAACATATTCCCTGTTTAAAGACAAAATCTCTGATGAGATTCTTTCTCCTGCAGCAGCTATCGAAATTTTTCATAGCTTTACCCTCATTCATGATGATATAATGGATAAGGCCAATCTACGTCGTGGCGTACCCACTGTTCATTGTAAATGGGATGAAACTACAGCTATTCTTTCTGGAGATGTAATGTGTATTGAGAGCTATAAACTAATATCTAAGACTCCTGTAAAAGCACTTCCTGCTGTTTTAGATCTATTTTCTAAAACTGCCGCACAAGTGTGTGAAGGTCAACAATATGATATGGAGTTTGAAAGCCAAGATGATGTTACAATGGAGGAATATCTAAAAATGATAGGCTTAAAAACAGCTGTACTTATTGCATGTTCTGCTAAGATGGGAGCTTTAATTGGTGAGGCTTCCCCTGAGGCTTGTAATTATTTATATAACTATGGTTATAATCTCGGTCTTGCCTTCCAGATTGCAGATGATTATCTTGACGTATTCGGCGATTTTTCTGAGTTTGCAAAGGCTCTTGGTGGAGATATTTTGAATAATAAGAAAACATGGTTAGCTATTAGATCTGTTGAAAAGGGATATAGAAAAGAATTAGAGGAAGCTCAATCGCTAAGCATTGATACAGAGGAAGATAGAGCTAAGAAAATAGCTATTGTAACGGATATTTACAAAAGGGCTGGGGTTGACAAGGATGCTAAAGCAGAAATTCTTCGTCTGCATGAAGCAGCTATGGAGGAGGCTGAAAAAATAGGCCTATCAAAAATGCGTCTTGAAGTCCTAAGTCGATATGCTACAGGTTTATCAGGAAGAACCAAATAATATGGATAAAAATAAAATAGAAATAATGGCACCTGCAGGCAACTTTGAATGCCTAATAGCTGCCATTCAAGGTGGTGCAAATTCTGTATATTTCGGAGTGGAGAGGCTAAACATGCGTTCTCACTCTGCTAATAATTTCAAAATGACTGATTTGCCTGATATCGTTAGGCTTTGTAATCAGTACAATGTGAAAAGTTACTTGACCCTTAATATCGTTGTCTATGATGAGGATATTAAAGATATGGAATTGACTTTGGATGCTGCACTGAAAGCAGGAGTAACAGCCGTAATTGCTTCAGACATGGCAGCAATTATTTATGCTCGCAAGATTGGCTTGGAAGTTCATATATCCACTCAATTAAATGTGTCAAATGCTGAGGCACTGAGATATTTTGCGCAGTATGCAGATGTGATTGTGCTGGCTAGAGAGCTTAATTTACATCAAGTTAGGGCTATTAAGGATGTAATTGATAGAGATAATATTTGTGGTCCATCGGGTCGTCTTGTTGAGATTGAAATGTTTGCTCATGGAGCTCTTTGTATGGCGATTTCAGGTAAATGTTATCTAAGTCTGCATGAATATGGAGCTTCAGCCAATCGTGGTTCTTGTTATCAAATTTGTCGTCGTGGTTATGAGGTTACCGATATGGAAACAGGTAATCAACTGCTTGTAGACGACAAATACATAATGTCCCCAAAGGACCTATGCACTATTGAGTTCATGGATAAGATTATCGATGCTGGAGTGACTGTATTCAAGATTGAGGGCAGGGCTCGTTCTGCAGAGTATGTAAAGAAAGTTGCTTCGTGCTATCGTAGGGCAGCAGATGCCGTGTGTACAGGAACTTATAATCCTTCACTTGCATCGACCTTAAAGGAAGAATTGTCTGAGGTTTTCAATCGTGGTTTCTGGGATGGTTATTATCAAGGGGCTCGTTTGGGAGAGTGGTCGGATGTTTATGGAAGTAAGAGTACTCGCAGAAAAGCCTATAGTGGGAAGATTACAAATTGGTTTAGCAATATCAATGTTGCTGAAATCTTGGTGGAGTCTCAGCCACTTTCTGTTGGAGATAGGATTTTAATTATGGGACCGACTACGGGGGTTGTAGAATATGTAATCCCAGAAATTAGGGTGGATCTCAAACCTGTTCAGTCTGCAGCAAAGGGGGATCTTTGCTCAATCTTAATTGATTGGTCGAAAGTTATCCCTGGTGCTCGTGAGGAGGAGTTAGGTCTATGTGGAGATGGCTGCTGTGATAATGGAGGAGATGGCGAAGGGAGTGACAGGGGGACTGCTGGTGGTGAACTCGGTGACAAAGGTGGTAGAGGGGATAGGCTCGGAGATAGTGAAAAAGGTGCCGATATATGTAAAGCCATTACAGAAACAAGACTTCGTCGCTCCGATAAAGTTTATATTTGGAAGAAGAAGTAACATTATAATAAAGGGATATGGAGCTGATTTACATTACTTCTGCAAGGTATGTTTCGGACTATATTCTCGAACTTACCTTCAATACAGGTGAGATTAAAACTTATGATTTCTCACAACTTTATCACAAAGGTATTTTTAAGAAACTACAAAATAAAGACTATTTCAAAGCATTCAAATTAGATGATTTCTCTGTTGATTGGAATAATGAAATAGGATTTGCACCAGAGTTTCTTTATGAGAATGGACTTCCTGTATCATAACAATATCGCCACCTGATTAGTGGCTATTATCAAACATCAACAAAATACAAGTGGCGGACCGATGGGGTTCGCCACTTGATTGTAAGCTTCCGACCAGCGAAAA
>CAYFTA010000002.1:0-15887 GCA_964346015.1 uncultured Muribaculaceae bacterium
CGCCGACAAACTATGATACTAGGAAAAACTTTTTTGATACTTCTGCTGTCGAAGATGTAATTAAAACAGTTCTAAAGGTCAATCCAAGGGCTATAATGGTAATTAAATCTACAATTCCAGTAGGCTTTACTAAACATGCAAGAGAAAAATATAATTCGGAAAATATATTGTTCAGCCCTGAGTTTTTGCGTGAATCAAAAGCTTTATACGATAACATATATCCAAGTCGTATAATTGTAGGGACAGATTTAGACTCAGAACGTCTAGTTAAGGCAGCTAATACTTTTGCTTCATTTTTACAAGAAGCTTCATTGAAACCAGATGTAGAAACTCTCATTATGGGTTTCACAGAAGCTGAAGCAGTGAAACTTTTTGCAAATACCTATTTAGCACTTCGTGTGTCATATTTTAATGAATTAGACACTTATGCTGAAATGAAAAATCTTGACACTCAAGATATTATAAAAGGTGTTTCTTTAGATCCACGTATTGGTGACCATTATAATAATCCTTCTTTTGGTTATGGTGGTTATTGTTTACCAAAGGACACAAAACAACTTCTTGCAAATTATGATGATGTTCCTCAGAATATAATGCAGGCAATTGTAGACAGCAATCGCACCCGTAAGGATTTTATTGCCGATAGGGTTTTGAATTTAGCTGGTTATTATGACTATACCCAAAGACATAATTGGAGTCCTGATAAGGAAGTTTCGTGTGTGATAGGTGTCTATAGACTTACAATGAAGGCAAATTCAGACAATTTCCGTCAAAGCTCCATCCAAGGTGTAATGAAGCGTATCAAAGCTAAAGGTGCTAAAGTTATAGTTTATGAACCTAATATACCAGACGGTACAACATTTTTTGGCTCATTAGTAGTAAATGACCTTGAGAAGTTTAAGGCAATGTCAGATTCTATTATAGCGAATAGATATGACCCCGTGCTTGACGATGTTAAAGAAAAAGTCTACACAAGGGATATATTTAAGAGGGACTAATAAGATTTAAATATTCGTCTCCAAATGGCTAGTAGATAACGTCTTATAGGCTTTACTGCTAGCCATAACTTTGAATATCTCTTCCATTTTTTTGAGTCTGTGTTATAAACTTTAGCTTCTTTTTGCCAGCCAGTAAAACGTTCAATGCTCTTTACTATAGCTATAATTTCTTTTACTTCGGCCTTTTCTTGGATTTTAATGTTTCCATCGCCCTCTAAGGTGATTATATCTCCATCTCTCTTAATAATTCTATGCACAAGATAGACGCCTCGCATATCCTTCACCAGAGCTACAACTCCTGGCACAATATCCTCATCTTTCCATCCAGTTAAGCATATATTATCCCTTTCATGCACTAAAAATGGACTCATACTATAGCCTTTTACCTTTATAGTTACAGATTTACCTTCAGAAATAAGTTTCCTTATCTCTTCCATCATTAAACTATTCTTTATAGAGTATTCTGCCATATTTTTAACATCTAAATAGTTTTTATTGCACTAAATTATTATCCACAAAATTAGTAAAAAAATATCTGGAAGCACAAAATGACTATTTAAGCACAAAAATACTCATAAAAATAACTATATTTGAAAGTTTTATGGAAAATTCGTTTAAATACACAGTTGCGGGTCACACTTTTGAGATGTGTTTACCGTCTTTTCTTTCCGAAGAGAAGATTCTTAGCCCATATCTTCCTTTCAAAGAAGATAAAAATATAGAACCACTTTTTAAGTTACGGGTAGATTTTGTTGAATCACTTAGAGATATTCCAGTAGGGGAGGTGCAGGAGGTTTTTAATGATGAAGCTCCGTTTTTCTGGCTATTTGACAAAGATGGAAAGTATAGCTTTGGCTTTTCTAATTTTAAGTCTAGGCCAGATTGTTTGCTTTTGGCTTCAGATGATTATAAGGATAATATTGTATACTTACCTTCAGGTTTGAAAAATGTTAGTGCAGCCATATCTTTTTCATTGAGTAATGCAATGATGTTGCTTTATACCTTTTGTACCAGTCCTTTAGATACTTTAATGGTACATGCTTCGGTGATTGGATATAAGGGTGGAGCTTATATATTTTTAGGAAAAAGTGGTACAGGTAAGAGTACACATAGTAGTTTATGGCTTGAAAACATAAAAGGTTCCGAACTTATAAATGATGACAATCCTGTAATAAGGATTGTGGATGGTGAAGCTATATTATATGGAACTCCATGGAGTGGTAAGACTCCTTGTTATCGTAATGTATCTGCTCCGTTAAAGGCTTTTGTTAGAATAGTCCAAGCTCCAGAAAATAAGATAAAAGCCCTAGTGCCTCTTCAGGCCTATGCTTCTCTACTTCCTTCTTGTTCTTGTATGAGGTGGGATTCTGCAGCATGTGAGGCAGTGCATAAGACAGTTGAAAAAGTTGTTGCAACAGTACCAGCCTATACTTTAGATTGTCTTCCAAATGATGAGGCGGCTTTGCTTAGTCATAAAACAATAGTCAAATAATATGCGAAAATATATACAATGGTTTTTTAGAGCTATGCGACCTTATGGCTTTTCACTTTTTGGAATGCTATTTTTTCATATCGTGCTCATTGCCTCATCTCTAGCCTTTGTATATCTTTCTAAAGCCTTGGTTGATACTGCTTTAGGTGGTACTTTTTCTTGGCATTTGACTGTGCTGTTTTTGGTTGTTATAGTGTTTAGAGTTGTTTTCAATTCGTTAAAAAATTATCTTCAGACCAAGATTTTCGTGGGTCTTAGAAATGACCTTAGAATGAAACTTTTTGATGTTTTGCTAAGACATCAATCAGATGGCACTCAGCCCCGTCATTCAGGTGATGTGGTAAATCGTTTACAAGAAGATGTTAGAGTTGTAGCTTCTACATTTTCCACCTCCATACCTAATGTAATAGGCACTTCAATTCATTTCATTGCTGCTTTTGCCTATCTCATGTATCTGGATTCTTCGCTAGCTTGGATTGTGGTGGTTATTTTACCTATAGCCCTCGTACTTACTAGGTTTGTGGCAGGCAAAATAAGAAGACTGACCAGAAAGATTAGAGATGATGACAGTAATGTACAGGCTCATCTCCAAGAAAATGTTCAGAATTTAGCAGTCTTGAAGTCAATGGATTATGAAGATGAAAGTTCAGCTACCTTGGGATCATTGCAAGATGTACTGTATAAGTCAGAGATGAGACGACTTCGTTTTAGTCTTATTTCGCGTTCATTAATTGGAATTGCCTTTACTGGAGGCTATGCTGTGGCATTTTTATGGAGCGTTAATGGATTGATACTCGGTACCATTACCTACGGTATGATGGTAGCCTTCCTCCAATTAGTTAGTCAAGTTCAAAGGCCTATTCTTGAAATTAGCAATCAACTACCAACTATTATTCATTCCATGGCTTCAGTTGATCGACTTTCAGATATTGAGATGCTTCCACAAGAGAAATATGGTAAACCACATTTATTGCAAGCCCCAGTCGGACTTCGTTTTGAAAATGTATCTTTTACTTTTCCTGAAGGCAAAATCATTTTCACAGATTTCTCACACAACTTTAAGCCAGGTTCAGCCACAGCTGTTGTAGGACCTACTGGAGTAGGGAAGAGTACTATGGTTCGTTTGATTCTCTCCTTCCTGAAACCAAATTCTGGCACAATTAAGCTCTATTCTGGAATACCTTCTAGTGCTTCAGAAGCAATGATAGATGCATCAACTCGTGGTAATATAGTTTATGTTCCTCAGGGCAATAGCCTCTTTAGTGGTACCGTACGTGACAATCTTTATTTAGGTAATCCAGATGCAACTGAAGAAGAAATTAGCAAAGCTCTACATACAGCAGTTGCAGAATTTGTCTTAGAGCTCCCAAAAGGCCTTGAAACCCCATGTTTCGAATCAGGTGGTGGCCTAAGTGAAGGTCAAGCTCAAAGAATAGCAATTGCCAGAGCACTTCTTCGCCCTGGCTCAATCCTCCTTTTTGACGAGTTCAGCTCAGCCCTAGATCCTGACACCGAAAGCCTCCTCCTCGAGCGTCTCACTAAAGACCTTTCGCATAAAACCATGATTTTCGTTACCCATCGCGAAAAAGTCCTCGACTACTGCAACTCAATCCTACGTTTATAAGGTAAGTGTTTTGGATTTACCTGGGTGGAGGTTTAGGGTTTTGGATTTGCCTGGGTGGAGTTTGATAGTCTTTGTTTGCTCACCGAATTTTAGGGTGACCTTTTTGTTGTAACCACCTACAAGTTTGATTTTGTAGGGTTTGCCATCTTTCCATTTTAGGTCTATGGTATGACCACCCCGAGTTTTGAAGCCTTTTAATGAACCCTCATCCCACGAATCTGGTAGGGCAGGGAGTAGGTTTATGAATCCTTCGTGGCTTTGAATAAGCATTTCGCCTATGCCCGCTGCACCTCCAAAGTTGCCGTCTATTTGGAATGGTGGATGAGAGCAGAATAGGTTAGGAAAGGTTCCACTTTTATGGCGATGAGGTGCTTCTTTTGTATAGGCAGGTTCGAGAAGGCTTTCTAATAGCTTCAGGGCTCTATTTCCGTCGCCAAGTCTTGCCCAGAAATTGATTTTCCAAGCCCTGCTCCAGCCAGTCCCTTCGTCCCCACGTCTGTTCAGTGTCAATTTACAAGCTTCTGCTAAATCAGGACTTAAACTTGGACTAATTTGGTTACTTGGATGAAGGCCATATAGATGAGAGACATGACGATGGTGAATATCTACTTCTTCATAGTCCTGAAGCCATTCTATTAGATAACCTTCTGAACTAATTTTATGTGGTGGAAGCTTGCTGATGGCTGTTTTTAACGAGTCATTAAAGCCTTTTTCTTTAATCCTCAAGACCTTTCCAGCTTCTAAAGTATTGCTAAATAATTCCCTTGTTAATTGATTATCCATTGTGGGCCCCATACAAATATTCACAGCTTTTCCATCCAAATAAAAAGCATTTTCAGGAGAAGATGATGGGGCTGTAACGAGATAACCATCTGCTTCGATCATTGTTGTTAGAAAAAACCTTGACGCACCCACTAAAATAGGGTAAACCTCGGCCAAATATTCCTTATCTCCAGTATAAAGATAATGCTCCCAAAGATGTGCACACAACCATGCACCACCTGTATTCGTTGCTCCCCAAGAAGGATCTTCGCCAGGTGCAGTATAGTTCCATATATTTGTCATCATATGTTGCACCCAACCCTTGGTTTCAGGCCCATAAAAATCTTTTGCAGACTTTTCCCCACTTGGTACTAAACGTTTAACTAATTCAATTAGAGGAAGATGAAGTTCACTTAAATTACCTTGCTCGGCAATCCAGTGATTCATTTGTACATTAATATTTGTATGATAATCACCATTCCAAGGGGTATGAACAGTATTTGCCCAAAGTCCTTGAAGGTTTGGCGGAAGACTACCTTCCCGAGTGCTAGAAATCAGTAAATATCTGCCATAATTATAATATAGGCTTGCTAATTCGTCATTTTTTATATTTAGCTCAGCCCTATTATAAAGTTCTTGATGACTCTTAACAGAGTTTTCATATGCCTGAGCCAAAAAACTAGGAGAAAAATCTCCCTTTAACCTCTTAAGCGCGGTAGCTTTATAGTCCTCGCCTTCAAAAAATGTTGTTGTAGCACTTACAACAATCCAAGCTTCATTCGCATTTCTTACCTCGATTTCTGTTCTTTCTTCGTTTAAGCTCAGTCTGGCCTGACTTCCCGAAGTAAAAACTTTAGAATAGGCAGCATATTTCATTCCTTTGCGTTCATCGATTTCAGTTTCAGGATTATCATCCAAGCCACTGTCTAAAACCCCAGACAATTCAATGCAATTTTCCTCTACAACCAATTCTGGTACGGCCCATTTACCCCTATGAATACCTGTTGAAAAATTTATAACTCCTTCTTTGTCAGCACCCAAATGAACCACCATCAAGTCTAAATTCCTGTCAACATAGTAAGTCCTAGTATAGTTGACGCCATCAATAAAAAACTTAGTGGTGGCTGTTGCTGTTTTCAAATCTAATGATCTATTGTATTCTTTCACACTAGAACTTTCCATTTCTTTCTCATAAGCAAGCCCTGAACTATAATTTTGATTTATATATAAAATCCCGAGACATTGATAAGAACCGTAAGTTCCACCAGCTGTAGATTTTTTAGGCGTAAACCTTTCATACATAAGGTCTTGAGCCTCTGCATTTTTTCCTTCGAGCAACAGTGCCCTGATTTCGCTTAAGCTTCTGGCAGCATCAGGATTGGAATAATCATATTCGCAACCACTCCATAGGCTTATATCATTTAGGACTATGATTTCTTCCTCAACTCCACCGTGGGGCATCATCCCAAAGCGACCATTTCCCAAAGGAAGGCTTTCTTCCCATTGTTGGCTAGGGCTATGAAAACATATACTATGGGACCTGTAATCAGCAAAGTCTAAGTTTCGGGCTTGAGAAAATGTGAAACTTAGTAAACTAAAGAGTAGGAATATAAATTTATGGATTTTGGACATAGCTCTTTTTTACAAACATAGAATGACAATTTGAGAAAAACAAAACCCCGCATCACTGCGGGATTTTTTAAGTTAGTTAGTTAGTTGTGTATTTTTCCCTAAACTAGGAATGATTAATTATTAGTGGTTAGCATTATTTGCTTATGAATTGCAATCTCTTTTGACGATTGCGCTTATAAACTTTAATTGCTCTTTGACAAATATAGGAATTCTTTTTTTACCTCCAAATAAATATGAAACTTTCTTTAAAGAAAAGTGCAAATTTTATTAAAAAACAAGTTATTTTTCCTTTTTAAGAGTAATTTCATCTTTAAGCATAGCAGGTCTAAGTCTTTTTGTTCTTTCAATTGCTTGTTTGTCTTGCCACTCTCTAATCAATTTTGGATTCCCACTTAAAAGAATATCTGGCACCTTCCAGCCATTGAATTCTGCAGGTCTAGTGTATGTAGGAGGGGAGAGCAAGCCGTCTTGAAAAGAATCACTAAGAGCTGAGGTTTCATCGGAAATTGCACCTGGCAGTAATCTTATTATAGAATCTGCTAAAATTGCAGCAGGGATTTCACCTCCACTTAAGACATAGTCCCCAACGGAAATTTCTCGGGTAATAAGATGTTCTCTAATTCTATGGTCAATCCCTTTATAATGACCACAAAGAATAATGAGATTACCTTTGAGCGATAATTCATTAGCTATATTTTGTGTAAGAATTTCCCCATCTGGTGACATATAAATGACTTCATCATAGTCCCGTTCTGCTTTTAGTTCTTCTATTAACATGTATATTGGTTCTACCATGAGAACCATGCCAGCATCTCCACCATAACTATAGTCATCAACTTGCTGACGTGGTCCTTTTCCATATTTTCTGGGATTATGGAGATGGATTTCAGCTATGCCTTTTGCTATAGCTCTTGCAACGATAGAATGTGCAAATGGACTTTCAAGCAATTCGGGTAAAACTGTAATTATATCTATTCTCATAATGTCTATAAATTAATTTTACAAAAATAACATTTTACAAAGAAACTTATTCTCATTTGTCTGAAAAATATCTATTTAAATAAAAAACACTCATTATTCAGAGAATTACTAAAAAAGTGGTATATTTGCAAGATATCATGGATAATGAACAATAAAATTCCAAGCATTATGAGTGAAGAAATTATTCCTGACAAAAAAAGTTTAAAGTCAGATGTAGTTGAAAGTATTGATGAGGTAACTACAAATCAAGTTGAGGAAACTGCGACTGTTGAGACAACACCTCAAGAAACTGTAGAAGTTGCACCCCTTGAGGCAGTTGAAAAGTCAACTGGAGAGCCTCTTGAGGTGAAAAACAGTGAAAAGGTTGAACAAACAGTAGAAAAGGAAGTAGAAGAGCCAGTCAATTACTCAGAAATGACCCTTGCAGAATTAATTAAAACTCTAGTAGAGTTAATTCAGGATGAGGACAAGACAAATTTATTTAATGAGGCGGAAGCTATTAAATCAGCTTTTTACAAAAGATTAAACAAGGAAAAAGCTGAAGCTAAGCTTGTGGAGGCAGTTCCACTAGATGAACTAGAAGAGTCGAAGAGTAAAGAAACTTCTTATGTTCAGATTGAGGCGATTTTCAAAGAACATTTCAATACATATAAAAAAGAACGAGTTCATTACAATAAACAGCTTGAAAAAGAACGTGAAGAAAATTATGTTCTAAAAGTAGCTGTTCTCAATGACTTGAAGGCATTGCTTGAAAAGGAAGAAGAAATCAATGTTACTTTTCCAGAATTTAGAGAGATCCAAAACCGTTGGAAGGCAATAGGTCCTGTTCCTGCTCATAGATTTAGAGATCTTAATCAAACCTATCAGGTTCATGTAGAAAATTTCTACGACAAAGTAACTATTCATCGTGAACTCCGTGATTTAGACTTCAAAAAGAATCTTGAGACTAAAGAGAATCTCTGTATCCAGGCCGAAGCACTTGCTAATCATCCAAATATCGTCGAAGCTTTTAAGCTACTTCAAAAACTTCATGACGAATGGAAGGAATATGGTCCTGTTGCAAAAGAATATCGAGAAAGTATATGGGAACGCTTTAGAGAGGCTACAGCTGTAATTAATAAAAAATATCAAGCGCATTTTGAAGAAAGAAAGCAACAATATGTTAAAAATCTTGAAGCTAAAACCAAACTTTGTGAGAAGGTAGAAGAAATCACAGAGAAAGAAATACAAACTTCAAATGAGTGGAATGCCTTATCAAAGGATATAGAAGAAATACAGGCTGAGTGGAGGACTATTGGTTATGCTACGAAGAAGGAAAATCAAAGAATTTATGATAGATTCCGTGCTGCTTGTGATAAATTCTATGATAGAAAACGTGAATTCTATGCAGAATACAAGGAAAATATAAATGAAAATCTTGAAAAGAAAATAGCTTTATGTGAAGAGGCAGAGTCTCTTAAATCAAGCACTGATTGGAAAAAAACAACAGATCAGTTCATCAATCTACAAAAACAGTGGAAAGCAATAGGTCCAGTTCCTCGTAAGAGATCTGACCAATTGTGGAAGAGATTCCGTGCCGCTTGTGATGAGTTTTTCACAGAAAGAGATAAACATGTTAAGCCTGAAAATGATTATTATGGCAATCTTAAGGCAAAGAGACATTTAATTGAAGAAATCAATGCCTATGTTTTGACTAATGATGCTGCTGATCAAGCTGCTATGCAAAACTTCGTTAATAGGTGGCATGAAATAGGTTTTGTTCCTTATAAAGAAAAGGATAATATAGCTAATGCTTATAAAGAAGCTCTTAAAAATAAATTTCCTAAAGGCAATTATCGTAGACAGCGCTCTAGAAGACCGTTGACTGAAAAAGAACTTCTAATCCAAAAATACAACCAGTTAGAGCAAGATATTATTACATATGAGAACAATATTGGTTTCTTTGCTGACTCAAAGAAATCACAAGCCATGGTTAAACAAATGGAAGAGAGGATAGCAAAAGCTAAAACTAATCTAGCTGCGCTAGCAGAGCAAATTAGAAACGTGGAAGAAAAAGAATAGTAATGGATAAAAAAACGATTATTGGATTTGTGCTGATTGGTATCATAATGTTTGGTTTCAGTTGGTATCAATCAAGAGAATATAATAAACAATTAGCCTATCAGGCTCAACAAGATTCAATAGCTGCAGCAAATTATGTAGAACAATGGGCTGTAGATTCAATGGAAAGAGCAATGGCCCCAGTGCCAGAAAAATTCGATGTCAGTCCATCATTAGAACCAAATCAGAAAAATATAGTTAGATATAAGGATTCATTATTAACTCTAGCTAGCCAATTACAGGATTCAGTTTACACTTTATCGAACGATGTAATAGAAGTGTCCTTTTCTACAAGGGGAGCGCAACCTTATAGTGCTAAACTTCATGAATATAAAAATTTTGATAGCACTGAGCTATATATTTTCCATCCAGGTAAAAGCAAGCTCGAATATGAAATTTATACAGGAGAGTTGATTAGTACAGTTGATTTTACATTTGAATTAACAGAATTAACTGACTCTTCAATTGTGATGAGATTGCCTTTCTCGACAGGGGCATATATTCAGCAGAAATATACCTTGACTCCTGGTTCATATATGGTAAATAATGAGATGACATTTGTTGGTATGGATGAAATTATACCACGCAATATCTCATCTATGAATATAAACTGGGACATTACAATCCCAAGCATGGAGAAAGGCCGTAAAAATGAGTTAATGTATTCTAAATTAAGCTATGCTAATGCAAGTGACTTAAAAGTAGAAGAAGTAACAAGAGGGAAAAATGGTTCGGAAAATGTGGCAACTAAGCTTAAGTGGTTTACTTTCCAACAACAGTTCTTCTCCGCAATATTTACAGCTAAGAATGACTTTACTATGGCGGACCTTAGTGTTGAGTTTCTTTCTCAAGACCAATCTGATTTGTTAGATGGTCACGCCAAAACTAAAGTTGATTTGGATCCTACTAGATCAAATTATACTCTTGAATTTGATTTTTATTTTGGTCCCAACTCTTATCAAATATTAAAGGAGTATGATCTTGAATATGAGAAGATTATCCCACTTGGTGGTTGGCTTGTCGGCTGGATTAGCCGTTGGGGTATCATCCCTATTTTTAACTTCCTTGGAAAATATATTTCTAATTTTGGTCTTATTATTCTCATTATGACTTTGATAATTAAGATAGTGGTATCACCTCTAACCATCAAGTCCTATATGTCATCAGCAAAGATGTCAGTCTTGAAGCCAGAGATTAATAAACTAAATGAGAAATATCCGAAGCAGGAAGATGCCATGAAGAAGCAACAGGCAATGATGGATCTCTATAAAAAAGCAGGAATTAGCCCTATGGGGGGTTGTTTACCGATGTTGCTACAATTCCCAATTCTCTTTGCGATGTTCCGTTTCTTCCCTGCGTCAATTGAACTTCGTCAGCAGAGTTTCTTGTGGACAGATGATTTAAGTGCATATGACTCAATTTTGGATCTTCCATTCAATATTCCACTTTATGGAGACCATGTGTCTTTGTTTGCTCTTTTGATGGCTATTTCCATGTTCCTATATTCTAAAATGAATTCAAGTCAGATGTCTGATGATCCTAATATGGCAAGTATGAAGTTTATGACTTTATATATGATGCCTATTATGATGCTTTTCATTGGTAATAATCTTTCAAGTGGACTTAGCTACTATTACCTTCTTTCGAACATTTTAACAATGATACAAACTTGGGTAATTAAAAAGTTTGTTGTTAAAGAAGATAAAATCTTAGCACAGATTGCGGCAGCAGATAATAAGTCAAAGAAAAAGTCAAAATGGCAACTTAGACTTGAAGAAGCTCAGAAGCAACAAGAGAAAATGTTAAGAGAACAAAGAAGAAGACGTTAATGATAAAAGAGGCTCTAAATAAGATAAAATCTGAACTGCCACCGCACGTAAAGCTGGTGGCAGTTTCGAAATATCATCCCCTAGAATCAATTATTGAGGCCTATGATGCAGGACAAAGGGTTTTTGCAGAAAGTAGGGCACAAGAGCTCCATTCAAAAATTCAAAAGATTGAGAAGCAAAGGCTTAAAGATGAAAATTTTTTAAAAGATATTTCTTTCCATTTCATAGGCCATCTTCAAAGGAATAAATTAAAATTGGTATTGCCTTATGTGGATTTAGTTGAATCAGTGGATTCTGTACGGTTACTTACAGCAATACAAAAATGGGCAGCTTCGGAAGATAAGATAATAAACGTTTTGCTTCAACTCCATATTGCTGAAGAAGAAAGTAAACAAGGTTTAACAAAAGAAGAAATCTTATCAATTCTTGATGAGGCCGAGAGCTATCCAAATGTCCGGTTCAAGGGTTTAATGGGAATGGCAACTTTTACTGAAGATGTGGATAAAATAAAATCAGAATTTCAGACTATTTCCAACTTCTTTAGCCTTATAAAAGAAAAATATAAAGCCCTCCCATTGGAAGAGCTATCTATCGGTATGTCAGGCGATTACTCAATTGCTATTGACTATGGTTCCACCATGATTAGACTAGGAACTATTATTTTTGGTTCTAGATGAATTATTTAGTCCTATTTTTCTACAATACCTGCATCAAGCCAAGCTTTGCATAGGTTTTTAGAGTCTTTGAGTGCCAATTCTTCATCAATTCCGTATTCCTCAATAAGAAGAGCTGCCATATCTTCGACTGTAAATTCTTTTTCCACTAAATTTTCCCATAAGAATGCAGCTGTGCTGTTCAATGAGATGAGTTTGTTAAAATTAATATGCTCAAGTCCTTCTGCTGTTACAATATTTTCACCTAACATTTCACGAAGAACGAATCCTTTTTTGATTTTCATATATCTTGGTTTTATTGCACGCAAATATAAGTAAATAAAAAAACTCTACAAATTAATGTAGAGTTTTCTGGTACTCGGTAGGGGAATCGAACCCCTATTGCAAGAATGAGAATCTTGAGTCCTAACCGTTAGACGAACCGAGCTTTTCGGTTTTTAGGAATGCAAAAATATAGACTATTTTTCTGCTTTCCAAATTTTTTTATTCTGAATCATTATGAATATTTCAAGAAATCGAAAAATACGGTAATTATAACTTGTTAATAATGCTATAAAATTTTAAATTTGTGGTTCTGTTAAATCTTAAAAATATGACTTTAATTAAATCAATTTCTGGAATTAGGGGAACAATTGGAGGTGCACCAGGTGATGCCCTTACTCCTATCGATATTGTAAAATTCACTTATGCATATAGTGAAAGAATGAAACAACGTAGACCCAAAGCTAATGGTGAGAGGTATAAGGTTGTAGTAGGTAAAGATGCTCGTATTTCTGGTGAAATGGTAGAGCAATTAGTTTGTGGAACTTTATTATCATGTGGTGTTGATGTTGTTAATGCTGGTTTTGCTTCTACTCCTACAGTGGAAATGGCTGTAGTATTTGAGGATGCTGATGGTGGTATTATTCTTACAGCATCTCATAATCCTAAACAATGGAATGCCTTAAAACTATTAGATGAAAAGGGTGAATTCTTAAATGCGAAGGAAGGAGCTGCTATATTAGCATGTGCAGAAAAAGAGGATTTTAATTTTTCTGATGTTGATAGCATAGGCGTAATGGAATATAAAGACTTCACAGACGCACATATTGATGCTGTATTGTCCCTAGAAACGGTTGATGTTGAGTTAGTTAAGTCTGCTGGTTTTAAGGTGGTAGTTGATGCAGTAAACTCAGTTGGAGGCATAATAATGCCTAGACTTCTTCATCGTATGGGGGTGGAATGTGTAGAATTGAACTGTGAACCGACAGGAGAATTTGCTCATAATCCTGAACCACTTCCAGAAAATTTAGTGGATTTATCTAATTTAGTGTTGGAAACTAAGGCAGATTTTGGGGTTTCTGTAGATCCCGATGTTGATAGATTAGCTTTAATATGCGAAGATGGCGAGGCTTTTGGTGAAGAATATACACTTGTAGTAATTGCAGACTATCTTTTATCAAGAGTTTATAATGAAGCCTTACAAACAGGCAAGACGATGGAAGAAGTAGCAGCTCCTTATCTTCTGACAACTTCTTCTAATCTTTCTTCATCAAGGGCTTTAAGAGATATTACAGAACAATATGGTGGTGAATACTTTGCAGCTGCTGTGGGAGAGGTGAATGTTGTAACCAAGATGAAAGAAAAACAGTGTATCTTTGGTGGAGAAGGTAATGGTGGAGTTATCTATCCTGCCTTACATTATGGGCGTGATGCAATTGTAGGCGTTGCTCTTTTCTTGACTTATCTAGCAAATAAAAAATGTAAAGTGTCAGAGCTGAGAGCATCCTATCCTCAATACGTTATCGTTAAAAATAAGATTGAACTTGCTGATAAAAAATTGATAGATCAGATTTTAGAGCATGTTAAGATAACTTATGCTTCAGAAGATATTAATACAATTGACGGAGTAAAAATATCTTTCGAAGAAAAGAAAAAATGGGTACACTTGCGTCGCTCTAATACTGAACCTATTATTAGAATTTATGCAGAAGCTCCAACAGAAGATGAAGCAAATGCTCTTGCTCAAGAAATTATAGATTTGGTAAACAAGAAGTTGAGTAAATAATGTTTTCATTTAGGACAACTCCTTTAATAGATCAATTAGATAAAGCTCTAAAAGAGGGAGATGTAGCATGCTTTTGCACCCAAAACTGTTGGGATGCATCAACGGGCAATTATATGTACGAGATTTTTCGTCAAAGGGGAAATCTCAAAGCATTGTTTTTGCCACGTGATACAGAGCTTACTCCAGGTACTAATCATATTCAATACTCACCAGAGGAATTAGAAAATCTAGCTGCGATAGTTGTTGAAATACAAGACGTTGGAACAAGGTATTTTAATTATACAAAAGATGTAATGGGTCTTATGAATGTCCTTAAGGAGATGAAAGATGATGCACCTTCATTGTATATAGTTGATCATATTAATCCAGCTGGTAGGGTAGTAGAAGGTTCCATGATTTCTTCGCCAGCAGAATTAAATGTTCCTAAAGTTCCTCATCGTCATGGACTTACTCTTGGTGAGCTTGCAAATCTTTATTATACTGAGATTAATGCTAAGTTCCCTTTACATATAATTTCTGCTCTAGCATCAGAAAATAAACAATTCATGCCCTGGACAATAGCTCCCGCTTCAGATATACCTGGTTTGTTTACTTGTGAAATGTATAGTGGAGGTGGCTTATGGAATAACACCAATGTAACTCCTGGCATAGGTACGACTAGGCCGTATGAGTATATAGGTTCTCCTTTCATTGTCGCAAAATCAAATGATCCATACCTTCCTAAACCAAACGGAGTATTGATGAGGCCTTGTTCATTCATGCCTTCAGTAGGTCGTTATGAGGGTGAAAGATGTTATGGCTACCAAATTATTCTTCAGCCAGGCTTTGAATATCATTCACTTTTACACACTCTTCAATTAATTAGATATTTTAAAGAAAAGTTTCATAAGTTTAGGTTTGAAACAGGTTTTAAAGCAAAATTGTCGGATTCTAATTTGATGGACTATCTTGAGGGTAAAATTACATTGGATGAAATGAAGGAATATGTGAAAGTGGAGGAGCAAAAATGGATACGTAAAGCAAAGCGCTTTATTTTGTACGATAATCCACCTGTAAGGATGAAATAATTATCTAAAGATTAATTTGTTTTTAGATTTTTTGGTTGTTATCTAAAAATATTGTAAATTTGCCGACCTGAAAATTAGTTAACTAAAAATATAATAAAAATGAGAAAAGGAATACATCCCGAAACCTACCGTCTTGTAGCTTTCAAGGATATGTCAAACGATGACGTGTTCATCACTCGTTCATGCGCGAACTCAAAAGAGACAATTGAGATTGAAGGAGTTGAGTACCCGCTTATCAAGGTTGAGATTTCTAATACATCTCACCCATTCTATACAGGTAAGATGAAACTTGTGGATACAGCAGGTCGTGTTGATAAATTCTACCAGAGATACGCAAAGAAGAAATAATTCTTCTAAAGACATAAGGTACAATAAGCTGGCTAAAGATTTTAGTCAGCTTTTTTGTTCCTCCACGCACACCGCACAATCGTTTCGTCTGCGACGTGGTCTCTTTTTGCAGCATTTTGGATAGTCAGGGCTTATATAAATATCCAATAGGAGTCCACCAAACCTCATTTCCTGTACTTAATCGTCCAAATTTTAAATTGACGGATAAGTTTTATCAACTTTGTTTAGACCCTTGTCTGATAAAGCTTATGGGATAAGTTGCAGATCTAAAACAGGTAAAAAGTTTATTATGGTAAATAGTAATTCTACTATAGGAAGGCAGAATTTTACCAT
>CAYFTA010000002.1:15987-35842 GCA_964346015.1 uncultured Muribaculaceae bacterium
CAATCTTCGCAGAGATATAGTTTTATTAGTGAGGGGGTGGTAGAGGGTGAGTGCGATGGCGGTGAGGTGTAAAGGGCCTTCGGATCTGGCGCCACCGTAGAGCTTATCGCCCAAAATAGGCCTTCCCAGACCGAGATGGTGGGCTGCATGCACTCTTAGCTGATGGGTGCGCCCTGTGATAGGTCTAAAAATCACATCTATGCTTCCATCATCATTGATTTTTTCAATTTCATATTCTGTAATAGCTTCTTTCCCATTTTTGAAATCTACCATTTGCCTTGGTCTGTCTTCATAAATAGGGGATAGCGGAAGTAAAATCTTTCCTTTTTCGCCAGCCTGAAAAGTTCTGGCCACATCGTATTTAGTAGGGGGTCTAAGTCGGGCCTTATAGGTCTTATTTACTGTTCGATTTTCGAATTGGGCTTGAAGAGCAGAAGCCACTTCTTGATTTTTAGCATAAACAATTAGACCTGAAGTGTCCATATCAAGCCTATGTACAACAAACAATTTTGTTTCTAAGTATTCCTCAAGAGTTTCTATCAATGATTTACGTCCATCTAATCCAGGAACCGAAGGTATACCTGACTTTTTATCAACTACGATTAAGTATTCGTCTTCTAAAAGGATGTCGTTTGTAGTAAATGCTTCTTCTTCAATAATATCATCATTTTGACACAAACCCTTCATCATCCAAGGCAGGATAATTCCACATTTACTACTACAAGCAGGGTAGAAGTCACCATGATTTCTAACAGGACCTTCAGGTGAAACACCGTACCAAAACTCACCCATAGCAAGTGGTTCAAGCCCACGAAGGATAGCGTATTCAAAAAGTTTCACGCCAGCACAATCTCCACTTCCTCCAGGAGGAACTAAATTCCTTTTTCTAAAAATATCATAGATGTTTTTTTCTTCTCCTTGAAAATTATGAACTATATACTGCTTAAATATCCAATTTTGAAGTTTATCAGACATTCTTGCTCTTTTAATCTTAAGAACATTGATTTCCAACTCAAGTGACTGAATTTCAGAGGCTAAAACGTTGATGTTTCCAATTGCTTCTTTCTTAAATCTTCTGAAATTAGCTTTCTCTGTCTGACTTTCAGTTATTAACTTTGCCAAAATAACAGAATCAGTACAACCAGCTCTTAGTTTTTCTCTTTCTTTACGTGACTCTGTCATTTGAAAACGAATCTTTTCTGATTGTTCCTCAAATTCTTCTTGTGTTTTAAGAAGCTTTTCTTTGAGTATTTTCAAATCATTGCTACTCTCAAGCTTCTCAATTTGTTTATTTATTTTACTTATTTCCACTTCTTCCGTCTTGAAATAACCTTCCTTATCCAAAAGATTATAAATCGGAGGGACAAAGCCTGGTAAAAAGTTTTTTCCACCAACGCATCCCGAAAAAGCAGCTATATAGTGAAAATCATCCAATGAGTGAAGCTCTTTCGATGAAGTAACATCATTATTAAGCTTTACAATCATAACCCCTAACATTTTCCCTTCATTAAAGTATTGATGCAACTCAGATTGTTCTATCTTGCTAATAAGAACATCTGCTGCCTTAAGAACTCTTTCGTCGGGGGTATATCTAAAGGGATTTATAATTGTTACCATATTATCTGAAACATTCAGGAAGGTTTTTAACTAAAGCTAAAGAAAAGAAAGGAAAGAAATTATTTAACCATAATATTCACCAACTTAGCCCCTGGTCTTATATTCCATACACAGCTCTTGAAGCCCACAAGATTCGCATTTAGGCTTTCTGGCTGTACAAACATATCTTCCATGAAGGATTAACCAATGGTGTGCGTCCTTTCTAACCTCTTCAGCAAAGCCTTCAGTTAAATCCTTTTCAACTTCTTCAACTGTATCGCCAAAAGATAATCCAAGCCTCTTAGATACTCTAAATACATGAGTATCAACAGCTATTACAGGCTTGTCATAAACCACAGAGGCTATCACATTTGCGGTCTTCCTACCAACTCCAGGCAAGGTCACCAATTCATCCACCTCAGAAGGCACAGTAGAATTAAAATCAGAAACCAGCTTTTGAGCCATTCCGATTAGGTGCTTGGCCTTATTATTTGGGAAAGTAACGGATTTAATATATTCATAGACTTCCTCAAACGAAGCCACAGAAAGTGACTCAGGATCTGGAAATCGAGCAAAAAGGGCAGGAGTAACGATGTTCACCCGTCTGTCTGTGCATTGAGCAGAAAGAATAACTGCTATTAGTAAATGAAAAGGGGAGTCGTAGTTTAGCTCAGTCTTTGGTTCTTCCATATTTTCAGAAAACCACTTTGTAACGGCATGAAATAATTCTTTTCTACTCTCTTTCATTTTCCATTACCTCCACTTCTACTCCTATTTCAAGTACATAGTCATTTTCTTCAACACAGGTCTCATTTTTACAGACCATGACTCTACCCTTATATTTTTCAAATATGTGTAAATTGTGTGTAACCATTATTATGGCAGTACCCCTTTCATTGATAGTTTTAAGGATTTGCATGATTCCATCAGCAGTTTCACTATCAAGATTACCAGTCGGCTCATCGGCAAGTATTAGTTCTGGTTCATTTAAGAGTGAACGTGCAATAGCAATTCTCTGCTGCTCACCACCCGAAAGCTGATGTGGCATTTTATGTGCCTTCCTCGCCATTCCAACAGCCTCCAGCACAGAGGTAATCCTCTCATTGATAAGCTCCTCATCCTTCCAACCTATAGATTTAAGCACGAAACTCAGATTGGCTTCCACATCCCTATCCATTAAAAGTTGAAAATCCTGAAAAACGACACCCATTTTTCTTCTTAAATATGGAATATCCTTATCTTTTAAGTTTGTTAAATCATAGCCTAAAACCATGGCTTTACCATCTCCTAAGGTGTTTTCAGCTGTAATAGAGCGAATTATAGAAGTTTTTCCAGTACCCACTTTGCCAACGATGTATACGAAGTCACCAGCTCCAACCTCCATATTTAAATTATAAATGACAGGACTCTCTCCATTGAGAATTGTAGCGTTTTCAAATGAAACAAGAATATTAGTATCTGACATATGTTAAATGATAAAAATCAATGCAATTCCTACAAAGATAGTGGAAAATTAGTTAAATTTGTCAAAATTATTTTGTGATGATAAAGATATTTAGAATTATAGTTATTTCTTTTCTTTTTTCTTTGGCTTTTAGTCAAGGAGTTTCTGCAAATGATGGAAAAAGTAAAATAGATGAAATTCGTCGAAAAGAATTTGGATATGCTTTAAATCTCATGGATAAGGGCATGTACAATAGAGCAGAAACAATTTTTACAGATTTAGCAAGGAAGACTTATGATACAGATGCAGAAGCCTATGCAATTTATTGTGATATAAAAAGTAGGGCAGCAGGTTATGAGGGACGTATGAAACGTTTTGCAAAAGAACATCCTTCATCTGCTTTAATTCCAGCAATGCGATATCAGTATGCAATGAATCTTTTTGCAGAACAATCTTATCAAAAAGCTCTAGAACAATTCGATCAAGTCAATCCTAAGCATCTTTCAAAATCAGAAAGACCAGCACTTGAATTTTTTAAGTCTTATTCTTATTGGGAAATAGGAAATAAAATTGAAGCCTTGGATGGCTTTAAGAAAGTTGAAGCTATGCCTGAATCAGAGTTTTCATCGGCTGCTAGATATGCAATAGGATATATCAATTATGAATCAAAGGATTTTAATACTGCAGCTCATTGGTTTGAAAAAGCTTCAAAAGATTTACGCTTTAAGGAGATATCCCAATATTACATACTTGAATGCCATTTCATGCTCAAAGATCATGATTTTGTAACTAAATATGGACCAGATATCTACAATAATGCTTCATATAGAAGAAAGTCTAATATAGCGAGATATATTTCTGAATCTTTTCTAATTAAAGGGGAGACCATAGAAGCTCGGAAGTATTTTAATCTTACAAGTTTAGCTGAAGAAGACAAAACAGCAAATGATTATTATTATGCAGGTTCTTTGCTTTATGCAGCAGAAGATTTTAGGGGAGCAATAGAAAATTTTACAAAAATTGAACCTAGAACAGACTCTCTGGGGCAGATGACTAATTATCATTTGGGCTATAGTTATCTTAGAACTAGAAATAAAGTAGCTGCTTTAAATGCTTTTAAGTTAGCAACTAGTATTGATGTAAATCCTTCTGTGACAGAAGATGCTTATTTCAATTATGCAAAATTGGCTTTCGACCTTAATACTGACACCTCTGTTTTTAATGACTTTATGAGGAAGTATTACATGCGTGAGAAAAATGAGAAAATATATAATTATATGGCAGTTGCAGCCCTTCATAATAGGGATTATGGAGCAGCAATTGAAGCCTATGACAATATAGATGAGTTAAAGCCAGATATGAAGCCTAACTATGTGAAAGCTAATTATTTGAGAGCTTCTCAACTCATAGAAAGAGGATCTTATCGTCGTGCCATGCCTTATCTTAAAACTGTTACATATTTTTCAGAGAAAAATTCTAGAATATCACAATTAGCAAACTATTGGATGGGTGAGTCTCATTATAGAGCTGGAGAATTTGCACAAGCACGTGAGATTTTTACAAGTTTATATAATTTATCTGCCCTTTATGGAGAAGAGGAGTATGATAATATTCTTTATAACATAGCTTATTGCTATTTTATGGAAGAAAACTATCCAAACGCCATCAAGTGGTTTGATCGTTATGTTTTAGAAGGTACGGAAAAGTATAGGAAAGATGCTTTGGAAAGAAAGGCAGATTCATATTTTGTTCAAGGTCAGTATCTATCAGCAGCCCAAGCTTATAATCAAGTAACTGAAAAGTATTATGATGTTAATGATATATATCCTTATTACCAAGCTGCTGTTTCATACGGTCTCTCAGGTGATAAGGATAAGAAAATAAGTACTTTATCCAAGGTTACCTCTGCATCTCCATTAGCTGAATTTTATGATGATGCAATGTATGAATTAGGTAGAACTTATGTTGAAAAGAATCAAACGCCTAAGGCCTATTCTGTTTTCAAGCAAATTACAGAGGTTTCTAAGGATACAACTGAAATTGCTAAAGCTACAATTGAGCTCGCAATGTTGGCAAGAAATAATGGGGAAAATGAAGATGCTCTTGAATTGTATAAGAGAGTGGTTGAAAATTATCCTAATTCAGGGTATGTGGAAGATGCGCTTTTAGCTATTGAGTCAATCTATGCAAGCCAGAGGAGGTCAGATGCTTATCTTGCTTATATAGAGTCTATTGGAAAGGGTTCAGTTAAGACGGCGGAAGAAAAAGAAGATATAATTTTCAATGCAGCAGAACAACATTTCAACGCTGGAGACCATGCTAAAGCAATGTTGAGTCTAGAATCTTATATCGCCACTTATCCAGTAGGAAGGCATGTCTATAGAGCGAAATATTATATTGCAGAGGTTTATAGAGAGCAAAATGAGTTTGAAAAAGCAAGTGATCTATACTCTGAAGTTATAGAGAAAGGAGATGGTCCTTTTGTCGAACTCTCTACATCAAAATATGCGACTCTTTCATATAGCTTACAAAAATATGATGAGGCATATAATGCTTATTTAAGGCTTTTGAATACAGCTCATTTTGAAGAGAATAAATTGACAGCAAAAATAGGCATGATGAGGTCGGCTTATATGGGGCAAAATTATAAAGAAACTATAGTCTCTGCAGATAAACTTTTGAATGAGAAGTTATTAGATAATTCAATAAGAAGAGAAGCCAATTATTGTAAAGCAAGAGCATATTTAGCAACTAGTAAGAGGGATGAAGCTTATACTATATTTAATACCTTGTCAAAAGATGCATCTGATTTATATGGGGCAGAAGCGAATTACCTAGTAATTCAAGACTTATATGATAAGGGCGATTTTAATCTAGTACAGGAAAAAGTTTTTGCCTTTTCTGAATCTGGCACTAAACAAACATACTGGTTAGCTAAAACTTTCATAATATTAGGAGACACTTATGTTGAATTAGACAATATAGCTCAAGCAAAAGCCACATTTGAAAGTATACGTGATGGCTATAAGCCAAGGGGAACAGATGATGATATACTTGGTAATGTAGAAATAAGGCTTAAAAAACTTTCAGAACTTTAAAAAGGGGAAAAGATGAAATCAAACATAAAAATATTTACGGTACTTTTATTTACTTCCTTATCGCTTAATGCCTTCTCCCAAAATCTATCACCAGTAGTAGAGGTGAGAAAAGCTTATAAGGCAAAATTACTCCAGATTAAGAAACCAGAACTAAAAATGGCGATTCCAGATTCTGTATTAAAATTTGATTTGGAATTTGATTATGATTCGTATAAAAGTACATATAAAACACCATATGACTTTAAACCATATTTGCTAAATATGGAACCTGAAGCAGAAGTAGATCAAAGTAATTCTTTATACTTAAAAGTGGGTGCAGGTTATACTCTCCATCCCTATTTGGATTTTATATGGTCTCCTAAGCTTAAAGGAGCTTTTAAGATGAATGTATACGCAGGACATCATTCATATTTTGGAAATTATGTGGATGCTTTGAATATCAATATTAAACCCTGGACTAAAGATACTCCTAAATTCAGTGGGTATAATGCAAGGTCTATTGCTGGTGTTGATGCTGGTTTTGATTGGGAAAAAGCGAGCTTAATTATGAATTTTGAATATGATGGACTTGCTCAAAAGGATAATTATAAAAAGCGTGAATTCAATGCTTTAGATGCATCAATACGTGTTTTTTCTAGATCTATAAAGCCAAATAGAATGCACTATGATTTTGGTATAGATTATAAGTTTGGAAAAGATAAATTAGCATATTTTGACAGAACTAGTCTAAATAATGTAAGGGAACATAATTTCAGCTTTTATATGAGCATGGGGCCTGTTGTTAGGACTAATCATAAGTTGCTTATAGATGCTGGTTTTGAAATGGCTGCTTATAAAGGTATGTATAATTCTTCTGTAGGCTATATATATTTAACTCCTAAATATATTTACGAGAAAGGAAGAATATTTATGAGTGCAGGTGTTCGTACAACTCTTCCTTTTAAAAATGATATTACAGAAGTAAATCATCAAAAACGACCAAGTTTTTTGTATCCAGATTTTAGTTTTATAGTGAACGCTATTGAAAATGCTCTTGATTTTTACATACTAGTAAAAGGTGGTAATGATATAAATACTTATTCTTCAATTATCAATAAGAATAACTTTTTTGATCCTAACTATGGAGTATTAAATAATAATGTAGAGAGAATTTCCTCTGCTTTAGGCTTTAAGGGACGTATTTCTAGTCGCTTTAGTTATGATTTAAGGGGAGGTTATGCATATTTAGGTAATTCTCTTGAAGATGCTCTCTTCGTTTCTGACGATGGCTTAATAGTAGCTCCTAAAATAGACTATATAAATTATAATAAAGCTTTTGCTGCCTTAGATTTATACTTTAGGTCTAAGAGCATAGATATTTCATCTTCAACTATTTATACATATACAGATATTACTAAAAAAGATAAACCTATTTTTACTCCTTCTGCAATTAAGGGAAACGCAAATATTACTTATAATTGGCGAAAGAGAATCTATACTGGAGTAGACTGTGAATATGCTACTTCGAGGCAGACTAAAATAGGTACAGAAACTTATAAAATTTCAGGTTATGCAGACCTTGGTTTATACTTAGAATATAGAAGTTCAACAAAATTATCATTTTGGGTGAGGGGTGGTAATCTTTTATTCATGAATATCCAAAAATCTCCATTTTATGCAGAGAAAGGGGCTAATTTTACCGCTGGAATATGCTTGAATTTGTGATTTTTTTATTAAATTTGTGGGTTGCAATTATTGCGAAAAAGATTTAATGATAAACTAGAAAATTATAAATGATGAGTGAGAATGAAGTGAACATGACAGCAGGTCAAGACTATTCTGCTAGTAGTATTCAAGTATTAGAAGGTTTAGAGGCTGTAAGAAAAAGACCATCGATGTATATTGGTGATATCTCAGAAAGAGGTCTTCATCATTTGGTCTACGAGGTGTTAGATAATAGTATTGATGAGGCTTTAGCTGGGTTTTGTTCTAAGATTGAGGTATTTATCAATGAAGATAATTCCATTACTGTAAAAGATAATGGACGTGGTATCCCAACAGGATGGCATGAAAAAGAGAATAAATCAGCTTTGGAGGTAGTTTTAACAGTACTCCACGCTGGAGGTAAGTTTAGTAAGGATAGTTATAAAGTTTCAGGTGGTCTTCACGGAGTGGGTGTATCCTGTGTGAATGCTCTTTCTGATTATCTTAAAGCAGAGATTCACCGTGAAGGTAAAGTTTACGTTCAGGAGTACTCTAAGGGTAAGCCTTTAGGACAAGTGGAAATTTTGGGAGATACAGATAAGACGGGAACTATAATTACTTTCCGTCCCGATCCAGAGATTTTTACCATTACTAGATCATATAAATATGATACTTTAGCTGCTCGTCTTCGTGAACTTGCTTATCTTAACAAGGGTATTAGTCTTGAGTTAACTGATTTAAGAGAGCTTCTAACATCCTCAGATGATGATGGTAAAGTGGAAGAGTATTATAGACATGATGTTTTTTATTCTAAAGAAGGTCTTAAAGAATTTATCGAATACCTAGATGTAGGGGCAGAGAAGTTGATTGAAACTCCAATTTATTTGGAAACAGATAAGGTAATACCTATCGAAATAGCCCTACAATATAATACTGGATATAAGGAGCGTTTGTATTCATATGTTAACAATATTAATACTATTGAGGGTGGTACCCATTTACAAGGCTTCAAAATGGGTCTTACAAGGACCTTAAAGAATTATGCAGAGCAGAATGGAATGCTTGCTAAGCTTAAATTTGATTTAGATTCTAACGACTTCCGTGAAGGTCTTACAGCTGTAATTTCAGTTAAGATTGCTGAACCTCAATTTGAAGGACAGACTAAGACTAAATTAGGAAATGGAGAGGCTGTAGCGGCAGTTTCACAAGCAACTTCACAAGCTTTAGAGCAATATATGGAGGAAAATCCAAGAGAAGCTAAGGTAATTATAGACAAAGTTATTTTGGCTGCTACTGCTCGTCATGCTGCAAGAAAGGCACGTGAAATGGTTCAAAGGAAGACAGTTATGTCTGGAGCAGGTATGCCAGGAAAGCTTGCTGACTGTTCTGAGAGAAATCCTGAAATTTGTGAGATTTTCCTTGTTGAGGGTGACTCGGCAGGTGGAACAGCAAAACAAGGACGTGACAGAATGACTCAGGCAATTCTTCCACTTAGAGGTAAGATTCTAAATGTGGAGAAAGCAATGGAGTATAGAGTTTTTGAAAGTGAAGAAATTCGTAATATTTATACAGCACTCGGTGTAACAGTTGGTACAGAAGAAGATAGCAAGGCTCTCAACCTTGAAAAGCTCCGTTATCATAAAGTTATCATCATGACGGACGCGGACGTGGATGGTAGCCATATTGCTACTTTAATTTTGACTTTCTTTTTCCGTTATATGCTTGACCTCATTAAGAATGGTTATGTTTATTTAGCTACACCACCACTTTATTTGGTTAAAAAAGGTAAGGAAGAGGTATATTGTTGGACTGAAGAAGAACGTAAAGAGGCTATCCTACAAGTGGGTAAAGGATCGGATAGGGGAGTAACAGTACAACGTTACAAAGGTCTTGGAGAGATGGATCCTATACAGCTATGGGAAACAACCATGGACCCTTCAAGAAGAGTACTTAGACAAATTACTATCGACAATGCTGCAGAAGCAGAACGTACTTTCTCAATGCTGATGGGAGATGAGGTTCCCCCTCGTCGTGAATTTATCGAGCAGAACGCACAATACGCTAATATCGACGCATAGAATTTGAGTTTTATGCATAATTTTAGAAAGATTCTATAGATGCAAAGAATAAATTTACCTAATAAATCAAAGGTTTATATACCACTTATTCTTCTTATGGTGCTTCTTGTTATTCTTATGCCAAGAAGCCCAAAGTTTAATTATGACTACCATAAAGGATCATCCTGGATGTACGAAACTTTAGTAGCAAAGTTTGATGTTCCTTTACTTAAAACTGAGGAACAATTAGCAAAAGAAAGAGAAGATCTTAGCTCTAAAGTAACTCCATATTATAAGATGGATGATAAAATAGCTAATGTGGGTTTAAACTTGCTTGCAAAGACTGATTTAGGAGAATTAGAAAATCTGCGTTCAGAGCTTGCTATAAAACTAGCAGAAATATATGAAAAAGGTATAGTTCGTGATACAATAGAAATTACAGTTAATAAATCTAAGTTAGCCTTTGTTCAAAAAAACAAAAGAGTAATTGAATCAGCTCTTTCTAATCTATACACAACTGATGAGGCTGCAGAAGATTTAAAGAAAATTCTTGCCACAAAATCAGAAAATCCTGATTCTATTTTTCTTGCTACTGGCTTAAATTCGGTAATTATCCCAAATCTAATATATGATGAAGCTACTACTAAACTAGTTAAAAGTGAGGCAGTTAACTATGTTTCTCCAACTTTAGGAGTACTTAACGCAGGTACAACTATAGTTTCGAAAGGTGAGTTAATTACAGCAGAAATTGCTCAAGTTTTGGATTCTTATAAGGCTGAATATGAAGCAGGTCTAGGTTACCAAGGGCATCCAATTCTACAATGGATAGGAAATATTTTATTAGCCTTTTCTATTGTTCTTGTTCTTTTTCTTTCTATTCTATATACAAATCCTCATATATTTAATGAGTATAATAAATATCTTTATTTACTCTTAATTGTAGCAATTGCAGCTTTTGGTGCCTTAATGACGGAAAGAATAAATCCAAAATATATTTATATAATTCCTTTCCCATTAATAGCCATGTATTTAATGGCATTCTTTAGAAAAAGAGTGGTTTGGATAGTCTATGTTGTGGCTCTTCTCCCTTTATTGATTTTCTCTCACAATGGTATTCAAGTTTTCACGATGTTTCTAATAGCAGGGCTTGTTGCTATTTTTGCCTTTGAAAAATTTAATAAAGGCTGGTTGCAATTTGTAACAGCGTTGATTGTTTTTGTTTCCCTAGCCATTACTTGGACTATATTTTTGTTAATCAATGGTATTGATGACTATATAGAGTGGAATGTTTTTCTTTATTTGTTTGTAGGGTCAATGTTATCTGTAGCAGGTTATCCATTAATATATCTTTTCGAAAAGATATTTAATCTTGTTTCGACTAGTAGATTAGTGGAATTGACTGATACTAATAATAAACTTTTAAGAGATATGGCAGCCAATGCTCCAGGTTCATTCCAGCATTCACTTCAAGTTATGAATTTAGCAGATGCTGTTGCAAGAAAACTTGATGCAAATGTAGCCTTAGTTAGAGCAGGAGCACTTTATCATGATATTGGAAAATTAGCTAATCCACAATGTTTTGTAGAAAATGAAGCAGCAGGTATAAAATATCATAAAGGTTTAACACCTATCGAAAGTGCTAAAGAAATCTTAAAGCATGTTCCAGATGGTGTTGCTCTTGGACAAAAATATAATTTACCCGATGTTGTAATAGACTTTATTCGTACTCATCATGGAACTACAGTAGTAAATTATTTTTATTCACAACATCTTATGCAAGGAGGAAAAGAAGAGGATATCGTAAACTTTACTTATACTGGACTTAGACCTCAAACCAAAGAACAAGTTATAATAATGATGGCTGACGCTGTTGAGGCTGCTTCTAGAACATTAAAAGAGTATAGCCAAGAGAAAATAAATGAATTGGTGGAAAGAATAGTTGAAGGAAAAATTCTTGAAGACCAATTAGATGAGGCAGATATTACGCTTAGAGAATTAACTACTTTAAAATCGGCTTTGAAGGAATATATTCAACAAATACATCATGCAAGGGTAACTTATCCTAAGAGAACAGTTAAGGCTAAGGCTTGATATTTTGAATAATTACAGAGAATTGCTTAAATTCGCGAGCTTGAAAATTAAATTTATAAAATATGAATATTAAAGAGAATAAAATTGACAATCTCAATATAGAATTAACGCTTGAGATTACAAAAGATGATTATGCGGAAGGTAAAAAGAAAATACTCAATGATCGCAGAAGAAATGCTGAAGTAAAAGGTTTTAGAAAAGGACAGGTTCCAATGTCTTTGATAGAAAAGATGTATGGACAAATGGCTCTAATCGATGCTGTAAACAATGTTATTTCAGAAAATCTTAATAATTACATTTATGAAAATAAACTCAATGTCATAGGTGAACCACTTCCAGTAGAAGATCAACCACAAGTAGAATGGGAAGATGGTAAAGATTTTACATTTACTTTTGAAATGGGCTTAAATCCAGAAGTTAAATTAGAATTAGGAAAGGAAGATGAGATAGATTATTATACTATTACAGTAACAGAGAAAGCGAAGAAAGAAATGAAAGATAATCTTCTTAAACAGCTTGGTTCTCTTGAAGAAGGTACAAAGTCAAAAGATGAAGATTTTCTTATTGTAGATTTTGAACAAGGTGATACTAAGATAGAAGGTACTTATGTGGCAATACGTAGCATTGCTGACGGAGTAAAATCAAAATTCGTAGGGCTAAAAGCAGGGGACTCTCTTGATGTAAATATAAATGAAGCTTTTGAAAATGAGACAGATAGAGCAGCTATGATTAAAGTAAAGAAAGAAGAATTAGCTAATTTGGATCCTGTTTTTAAAATGACTGTACAAAATGTTAAGACCTTTGTTTCTGCACCTTTAACTCAAGAAACTTTTGATAAAGCTTTTGGTGAGGGAGTGGTTAAATCAGAGGCTGAGTTTGATGCAAAAATTGAAGAAAGACTTGCAGCAGAATATGAGCAAGAAGCAGATTATAGATTTAATCAGGATGCAAAAAACTTTTTAATCAAGAAAGTAGCCATTGAATTACCAGAGAAGTTTTTAAAGAGATGGGTTTTTGTGGCTAATGATGGTAAGTTTACGAAGGAAGATATTGATAAAGAATGGGATTCATTTCTCGTAGACTATCGTTGGTCAATGATAAAAAATTATCTTCTTCAAAAATATTCAGTTAGAATTGAAGAAGCTGACCTTCTTGCTAGTGCAAAAAGATTTGCTGCTTATCAATTTGCTATGTATGGTATGAACAATGTTCCAGAAGAGCAACTTGAGATGTTTGCACAAAACATTCTTAAACAAGAGGATCAAAGCAGAAGAGTTTATGATGCTGTTGAGAATGAGAAAGTGTATGAAACAGTTAAGCCTCTTGTAACTCTTAAAAAGAAGAAAATATCAGTTGAGAAGTTTAGAGAGTTGAAATAAGACTTCAGGTCGGCTTCGGCCGACCTTTTTTATATAAAACCGAGTATAAAACTATATAGTATGAAAGAATTTGAAAAATATGCACGTTTAGAGCATCGTATTAGCTCAATGACAATGCATAGGTTCCAATCTGTATTGGATGGTTATATCAATCCGACTATTATTGAAGAGAGGAAATATAATGTCGCGTCGATGGATGTTTTTAGTCGCTTAATGATGGATAGAATCATCTTTTTAGGGGTTCCTATTGATGATGATGTTGCAAATATTATCCAAGCTCAGCTTCTTTTCTTGGCTTCAACTAATTCAGAAGCAGATATATCTTTATATCTTAATACTCCAGGAGGTCAGGTTAGTTCTGGTCTTGCCATTTATGATACAATGCAATTAATAGAGCCAAATGTAGCCACAATATGTACGGGTATGGCAGCTTCTATGGGTTCTATACTTCTTTGTGCTGGTGCTCCAGGAAAAAGATCAGCACTTCCACATTCAAGAGTTATGATTCATCAGCCAATTGGTGGTGCAAGAGGCCAAGCTTCAGATATTGTGATAGCAGCTAGAGAGATTGAAAAAACTAAGAAAGAACTTTATACAATTCTTTCTGAGCACACAGGCAAAACGATAAAGAAGATACAAACTGACGCTGACAGGGATTTTTGGATGACATCTGCCGAGGCTCTGGAATATGGAATGATTGACGAAGTTCTAAAAAAGAAACCTAAAAAAGATGGCGAAGAAGGAACTACGATATTGTAATTTTTGTGGAAGAAGTGAAAAGGATGTTCCATTTCTTCTAAGTGGTCTAGATGGTTATATTTGCTCAGATTGCGTGAAATTAACCTATGACTATGTAAAAAATATTGAAGAAGAGTCTGCAAAAAAGGAAAGCTTAAAACGACTAGATAATTTGGTAAAACCAAAAGAGCTCCATGCTTTTCTTAATCAATATGTTATAGGTCAAGATAGGGCCAAAAAACTTCTCTCAGTGGCTGTTTATAACCACTATAAAAGAGTAAATAATAATCTTACCGATGAGAATGCTAATTTTGATTTAGAGAAATCTAATATCCTAATGGTGGGTCCAACAGGTACTGGTAAAACTTTATTAGCTAGAACTATAGCAAAAAAACTACAAGTTCCGTTTACCATAGTTGATGCAACTGTACTCACAGAGGCAGGTTATGTAGGTGAGGATGTTGAAAGTATACTTACTAGACTCTTACAAGAAGCTGATTTCAATGTTGCAAAAGCAGAACGTGGCATCGTCTTCATAGATGAATTAGATAAAATTGCTCGTAAAAGTGATAATCCATCTATTACTCGTGATGTTTCTGGTGAAGGCGTACAACAAGCCCTACTTAAACTTCTTGAGGGGAGTGTTGTAAATGTTCCACCTAAGGGAGGTCGTAAGCATCCTGAACAAGAATTTTTGAAAGTAAATACTCAGAATATTCTTTTTATCTGTGGAGGTGCATTTGAAGGAATTGAAAGAATAATTGCCCAAAGACTTAATACTCAAGTTATTGGTTTTAAAGCTTCTGCCAAGCAACAAGTTGATAAAAATAACTTGCTTCAATATGTTGAAGCACAGGACCTTAGAACCTATGGCTTAATCCCTGAAATCATAGGACGTCTTCCAGTTATCACATATCTTGAACATCTCGATAGGTCTGCCCTAAAGAGAATACTTACAGAACCCAAAAATGCTCTTATGAAACAATATGAAAAGATGTTTGAGTTAGATGGTATGAAATTGGAGGTTGAACCAGAGGTTTTGGATTTAATAGTTGATACTTCTATTAAAAACAAATTGGGAGCACGTGGACTTCGTTCAATATGTGAGAGAATTATGACTGATGCTATGTATGAGGCACCTTCATCTAATAAAAAAACATTTAAGCTAACTTTAGATTACGCTAAAAAACATATATAAACCCATTAAAACTAACAATTTTTATGAAAAAGTATATCGAAACTCATAAAGAGAGATTTTTTGAGGAATTATTTTCATTATTAAGAATACCATCAATCAGTTCTTCGCCAGAGCATAAAGGTGATATGAGGCTTTGTGCAGAGCGTTTAGTGGAACTTCTCTTAGAAGCAGGAGCAGATGAGGCTACAATATATGAAACAGCAGGACATCCAGTGGTTTTTGGACAGAAACTAATTGATTCATCATTACCTACAGTTCTAGTTTACGGACATTATGATGTTCAACCTGTTGATCCACTTGAATTATGGCATTCAGATCCTTTTGAGCCAGAAATTCGTGATGGAGCCATCTATGCACGTGGAGCAAACGATGATAAAGGTCAAATGTTCATGCATATTAAAGCTTTTGAATTTCTTGTTCGCAAAGGTAAATTAAAACATAATGTAAAATTTTTACTTGAAGGTGAAGAAGAGATAGGAAGTCCTTCTCTTGCAGCTTGGGCTACGAAAAATAAAGAAATGCTTAAAGCAGATATAATCCTAGTTTCAGATACAACCATGATTTCAGAGACTGTTCCTTCTATTAATACTGGTATGAGGGGCTTATCTTATGTGGAAGTAAAGGTGACAGGACCTAATATGGATCTTCATTCTGGACACTATGGTGGTGCTGTAGCAAACCCAATTAATGTTCTTTGTGACCTTATTTCTTCTTTGATTGATAAGGATGGTCGTGTTACAGTTAAAGGTTTCTATGATGATGTTGTAGAGCTTTCAGATGAGGATAGAGCAGAACTTTCTAGGGCTCCATTCGATATAGATGAATACAAGAATTTTCTTGGTATTAAAGAAGTTAAGGGAGAAAAGGGTTATACTACCATGGAAAGAGCTAGTATTCGTCCTAGCTTGGATGTAAATGGTATATGGGGAGGATATATAGGTGAGGGTGCGAAAACAGTTTTACCTTCTGTGGCTTATGCCAAGATTTCTATGAGATTAGTTCCAAATCAAGATTCAGAAACTATAAGTCGTTTATTTTCAGATCATTTTAAGGCTATAGCACCTGACTATGTAAAGGTAGAAGTAAAACCACATCATGGTGGAAATGGTTTTTTAATTCCAATTTCATCACCTGCTTATCAGGCAGCTTCAAAGGCAATAGCTGAAGTTTATGGAGTAGAACCTGTTCCTTCGCGTGGTGGTGGAAGTATTCCAATTTTAGCTGATCTTCAAACAATTTTAGGTATTGATCCACTTTTAATGGGTTTTGGACTTGAAAGAGATACAATCCATTCTCCAAACGAAAGTTATTTGCTCAAGCAACTCTTTGCTGGTATGGAATCCATAGTCCTCTTTTATAAATACTACTAATGACATTGCGAAGAGGCACAACGTGCCGACGTAGCAATATCGAAATAAGTAACAAAATGTGATTAATCTTATCACTATGACTAGAAAAGATCTATTTCAACAAATAACTGCTAAACAAACCATGCTTTGCGTTGGTTTAGACGTGGATTTTGAAAAAATGCCAAAGCATATTAAGGCATTAGCAGAACAAGGTAATACTTCGTATAAAGATTATATTTTCACTGGAAAAGCTCGTTCTATTTTTAAGTTTAATAAAGCAATTGTGGATGCTACAGTAAGTCACTGTGTGGCTTATAAACCAAATTTAGCTTTTTATGAAGCCTATGGAATAGAAGGTTTAAAAGCTTTAGAAGCAACAGTAGATTATATTAGAACCACCTATCCAAAACTTTTTTTAATTGCTGATGCAAAGAGGGGAGATATTGGAAACACAGCTAAAATGTATGCTAGGGCTTTTTTTGAAGTTATGGATTTTGATGCTGTTACTCTTGCGCCGTACATGGGTGTTGATAGTGTAAGTCCTTTTCTTGAGTATAAAGATAAATGGGCGATAGTTTTAGCCCTAACTTCTAATGACTCTGCTTACCAATTTCAGAATGCTGAAAAAGATGGAAAACCATTATATCAAGTTGTTATGGAAGAAATGATGGAAATATCGACTCCAGATAATATGATGTTCGTGGTTGGTGCAACAAAGGCAGATAAGTTACAAGAACTTCGCGAGTTTTGTCCAGATAATTTCTTTTTAGTGCCAGGTGTTGGTGCTCAAGGAGGTTCTGCTGAAGAAGTTATTCAATATGGAGCAAATGACCATGGAGGACTGTTGATAAACTCTTCACGAGGTATTCTATATGCTGACTCAACCGAAAACTTCGCCGAAGTTGCAAAATATATAGCTTCACAAACAGCTAGTTTTTAATTGTCATAGAATCTTCGCAACAATATTCAAGAATTTATAAAATCTAAAAGAAGGGAGTAAACCAAATGAGTAGGGAAGCCCATGATTGTAAAGAATGAACCTTCAATCATGGGGATTCCAATATATCCAATCCATTCTTGAATTCCATAAGCCCCTGCTTTGTCCATTGGCTTATATTCATCCACATAATATTCTATCTCTTTTTCACTTAATTTCTTAAAATGAACAATAGAAGTGTCAGATAGGGTTTTATAATGTTTAGAATCTCTTAGTGTAATGGCTGTTACAACCTCATGAGTCTTACCAGAAAGATGTTTAAGCATATCAATAGCATCTGCTCTGTTTTTTGGTTTACCCATTATTCTCCCTTCACATAGTACAAGTGTGTCTGCTGTAATAAGTATTTCATTATCAAGTAGTTCTCTATGAAAACCAAGTGATTTGCCTTCACTTAGAGCACTTGGAATTTCTTTTTGTGGTAATAAAGGGTCATAAGACTCGTCAAAACCATTTAGGGTATCTATCTCAAACTCAATATTTAAGCCAGCGAGTAATTCCTTTCTTCTAGGAGAAGCGCTGGCTAAAATTATCTTTTTACCTTTTAAATCCATTTTGTTTACTTTAGTCTGCAAAAGTAAGAAAGTCTTTTTAATTAAAGAATTTTCTTAACCAAAGAAAACATATTATAAGGCATATACCTAAATGGAAGATCTATCCATGTGCCAGTTGAGATTATAGAACGAGTATGTGAAAACGCATCAAAACTTAGCTTTCCGTGGTAAGAACCCATACCAGAGTTTCCAACTCCTCCAAAAGGTATATTCTCATTTGCTATATGCATAATCACGTCATTTATACAACCACCCCCAGAACTTGTTCTTTTGATAACATTCCATGCATTTTTTTCATTACCAAAATAGTAAAAAGCTAATGGTTTTTCTCTTGAAATAACGAAGTCTATTACCTTTTCATCAAAGCACTTACCTTCATCATCTAAAGTAATAATAGGGAGGACAGGGCCAAAGATTTCTTCGGTCATTACAGGAGAGTCTAAACTTACATTATCCAGTAAGGTTGGATGAATAAAGCGTTCTTTTGCATTTGTTTCTCCACCATAAATAATATCCCCATCCTGAAGATAGGCTTTAACCCTTTTGAAAGCTTCATCATTGACCATTCTAACGTAATGCTCAGAAGACTGCATGTCTTGACCATGCATAGCAATGATTTCTTTACGAAAGGCATTAACAAAGGCTTTCTTGACGTCTTTGTGAATGAGTAAATAATCAGGAGCTATGCAAGTTTGACCACTATTCAAGGTCTTACCCCAGGCAATACGGCGTGCAGCTAGTTTTATATCTGCTTCTTTTGCTACTATGCATGGACTTTTACCTCCTAATTCTAAAATAATAGGACATAAATGGTCTGCAGCACTCTTCATTACAATTTTTCCTAAACCAGGACTACCAGTAAAGAAAATAAAATCAAATTTCTTTGATAAAAGTGCTGAATTCACTTCTCTATTTCCTTGAACAACAGCAATATACTCTTCATTGAAAGTATCAGCTATCATTCTTTCTATGACTTTGGAAACATTAGGTACATAGGGAGAGGGTTTTAAGATGGCTGTACAACCAGAAGAAATGGCCCCGACAAGGGGATTAAGTAGAAGCTGAGTGGGGTAGTTCCAAGGAGCAATTATAAGAGTGTTTCCGAGTGGCTCTTTAATAATGTAACTTTTTGAAGGAAAGAGTTTTATAGGGCTCAGCTTTCTTTTTCTAGAAGCCCATTTTTTCACATTCTTAATATGTGAACGAATTTCCGAATTTACTATACTAATTTCTGTTAGATAAGCTTCTTCATAGGATTTGTGTAAGTCAATCCAAAGAGCATCGCAAAGTTCCTTTTCCCATTTATACATTGCTGTTTGTAATCTCCTTAACATCCTTATCCTAAAGTCAATATCTAAAGTAACTTCAGATTTATAATACTCTCTTTGAGCTTCAACTATTGAATTGATTTTATCTATTGATGTGTTCATAGGTTTGATTTTTACTTATGTCCTGTAAAGTTATCCATTGTATCATATATTCCAAGCCATTTTCCAACAATTAAATCAAACAATGAGAATGGTAATAAGCCTTGACACAATCTAATAAAATGAAAACTAAAAGGTAGTCCAGCGAACTTTTTATTTTTTTCTATAGCAACAATTGTTTTTTTAGCATATCAGGCAATACTACTCTTGTAACATACATTGGAGCTAAGGTGTTGACATTAAA
>CAYFTA010000002.1:35942-54169 GCA_964346015.1 uncultured Muribaculaceae bacterium
TATCAGGCAATACTACTCTTGTAACATACATTGGAGCTAAGGTGTTGACATTAAATGTTTTTACTCCTTGTAGTAAAGCTTCTTTGCCCATGAGTTTTCCAATTCCTGATCCACCACCAATAATCAAGATGTTTTTGCCTTGAATTTTCATTTATTTTTTAATTTTAAAATTTTGCAAATATATTTTACAAAAAATCCCCACAGAAAAAACTGTGGGGAGATATTGTATAAATATTCGAGTTTGTGATAAAAATATCAGTTTAGGAGCAAAAATATTTTTTATTGTGGTAAAATTAACTCTAATGTTTAAAACTTATCAGAATAATCTTCAATATCCAGTTTCCATTTGTCTTGAAGACGTAAAACCAACTCAATAGCATTCCGTGCTACTCCTTTACCACCTGGTTTTGGAGAAATATAATCGGCAACTTCAAGTACTTCGGGTACAGCATCAGAAGGACAAGCAGAACATCCACACGCCTTCATAACAGGGATGTCTGGTAAATCATCACCAAAAAACATTACCTCTTCAGCTGCCAGATTATGACGGCTAAGAAAATCTCTGAAATCAGCCATTTTATCCCTTGATTTCAAATAACAATCTTCTTTGGATACCCCTATGTGCTTGAATCTAAGCCATATACTTTTACAACGTCCTCCAGTAATTACACCGAGGTGATAACCTTGCATATGAGCAATTCTAAAGCCCATACCATCCTTAGCGTCAAAGCTTCTTAGTAAAGCTCCATCCTCGGTCGCAATTATACTCCCATCAGTAAGTACCCCATCAACATCAAAAACAAAAGCCTTAATTTTCTTAAACTTTTCTGTTAAATCTGCCATTTTACTTACGATTGAGTTCCACTTCCACCAAAACCACCTATTGGAAATGTAGCTTTAACTTCTCCTGCTAAGCTAATTGGACCATTTTGTGTCTCATATTTTTCAATATTATCTTGGAGCGCAAGTAAAAGCCTTTTTGCATGTTCAGGAGTCATGATAATCCTACTACTAACCTCTGGTTTAGGAAAACCTGGAAGCATAGTTGCAAAATCTAATACAAACTCACTATGTGAATGAGTAATAATAACAAGGTTTGAGTATAATCCTTTAGCGATTTCTGGTTTTAGCTCAATGCTAAATTCTTTGTCATTTGCCATAATTTTATAATTAAAAGTGTTTCTTTTTTATGTCAGTGCAAACTTACTAAAAAAAGCTTATATTTGTACGATATGACATTTTGATAATAAATTTAAAGAGATAAAATCTAAAATGAAAATGGAGCTTCCTATAAAGTACGAGTTCTCTAATATTGAGGATAAATGGTATGAGTATTGGCTTAAGAATAAGTTTTTTCATTCTGAACCAGATGAGAGAGAGCCTTATACGATAGTTATTCCACCACCAAATGTGACTGGTATACTTCATATGGGTCATGTTCTTAACAATACTTTAAATGATGTTCTAGTACGAAAAGCAAGGATGGATGGTAAAAATGCTTGCTGGGTTCCTGGTACCGATCATGCTTCAATTGCTACTGAAAATAAGGTGGTAGAAAAGCTTAAGGCAGAAGGAATTAGTAAGTCAGATTTAACACGTGAAGAGTTTTTGGAGCATGCATGGGAATGGAAAGAAAAACATGGTGGAATCATTTTAAATCAACTTCGTAAGTTAGGTGCTTCATGTGATTGGGATAGGACTAAGTTTACCATGGAGCCTGATTTAAGTGAAGCTGTAATAAATACCTTCGTATATTTCTATGAAAAGGGCTATATCTATAGAGGAGTTAGGATGGTAAACTGGGATCCTGTAGGTCAGACAGCAGTAAGTGATGAAGAGGTTATTCATAAAGATACAGTTAGCAAATTATATCATTTAAAATATTATATCAGTGATGGTAAAGGTCAGCAGACTGATCAATTTCTAGTAATTGCTACTACACGTCCTGAAACTATAATGGCAGACGTGGCTATTTGTGTAAATCCTAAGGACGAAAGATATCATTGGTTAAAAGGAAAAAAAGCTCTTATTCCACTGATTAATAAGGAGATACCTATTATAGAAGATGATTATGTTGCGATGGACTTTGGAACAGGTTGTTTGAAAGTTACACCTGCTCATGATGTAAATGACTATGAAATAGGTATTAGACACAATCTGCCAGTTGTAGATATTATTGATGAGAATGGTAAACTAACAGAAGATGCACAAATTTTAGTAGGTGAGGACCGTTTCGATGCAAGGAAGAAAATAGTTAAAATGCTTGAAGAGGCTAACCAACTTGATAAAATTGAAGAATATACATCTCCAATCGGATATTCAGAGAGAACAGATGCAGTTATAGAACCAAAACTTTCTATGCAATGGTTTCTAAAGATGGAAGAACTTGCAAATGATGCTCTAGAGTCTGTTGAAAGTGGAGATGTTAAATTAATTCCAGATAAATATAGGAATACCTATCGTCATTGGATGGAGAATGTTCGTGACTGGTGTATATCTCGCCAACTTTGGTGGGGACAAAGGATACCAGCATATTATCTCCCTGATGGTAAGACAGTCGTGGCTTCTACTGAAAGTGAAGCTTTGATAAAAGCTCAAGCAATTAATCCAGATTATACTCTGGCTGATTTAAAGCAAGATGAGGATGTTCTCGATACATGGTTTTCTTCATGGTTATGGCCAATTTCAGTTTTTGATACAAATAAACCAGGACATCCAGATGTAAAACCAAATGCAGACTTAGCATATTATTATCCTACAAATGATTTAGTAACTGGTCCAGATATTCTTTTTTTCTGGGTTGCTAGGATGATAATGGCAGGTAATGAGTTTTTAAATGATGTACCTTTCCGTAATGTATATCTTACTGGCTTGGTGAGAGATAGTCAAGGACGCAAGATGTCTAAGACCCTAGGGAATTCTCCAGATCCATTAGAATTGATAGAAAAATATGGAGCAGATGCTGTTCGCTTAGGTATGCTTCTATGTTCATCAGCAGGAAATGATATACTATATGATGAATCTCAGATAGAACAAGGACGTAATTTCTGCAATAAAATATGGAATGCTTATCGTTTAGTTCATGGTTGGACAGTAGATGAAAATGCAGAACAGCCAGGGGCGTCAAAAGTTGCAGTTAAATGGTTTGATAATAAGTTAAGTCAAGTAATTGAGACTATTGAAGACCATTTTTCTAAATTTAGAATTTCAGATGCTCTTATGACTATGTATAAATGTTTCTGGGATGATTTCTGTGCTTGGTATCTAGAGGCCATTAAACCAGCCTACGGAGTAGGTATTGATAAATGTACTTATGCACATACCCTGACTTTCTTTGATGCACTCCTTAAGATGCTTCATCCAATAATGCCATTTATTACAGAAGAATTATGGCAGAATTTAGCTCAAGCTAAAGATGGTCAAACCATTATGAATCAGCCCTATCCTAAAGCAAAGGTATATGATAAGGCTATAATCGATAAGTTTGATATAGCTACAGAAACAGTTGCTGCTCTTAGAAATCTTCGTCAACAAAAGAATCTTTCTCCAAAAGAAGAGCTTAAACTTATTATAAATGAGGATTATCCAACAGAGGTTCTTCCTATAATAGTTAAACTTGCTAATGTAAGTATAGCTTTAAGTCAAAATGAAGAACTTGCTTCTGCTCAGCGCTTTATGGTTAGAACACATGAGCTGTTTGTACCTCTTGAAGGCTTGATAAATATAGAAGAAGAAGTTGCAAAATTAAAGGCAGATTTAGCATATCAAGAAAAATTCTTAAATTCGGTGCGAGCAAAGCTTTCCAATGAACGTTTTGTAGCTAATGCACCAGAAGCTGTCGTGGCTATTGAGCGTAAAAAAGAAGCAGATTCATTATCAAAGATTGAAAGTATTAAAGCTTCTTTGAAGGCTTTAGGCATATAAAATGTAAAATATTTTAAATAATTATACTATGAAAACGTTGTTTATTCTTCCTTTAGCAATTCATGGCTGGGAGTGGATTATTTTAGCCCTATTAGTACTTCTATTGTTTGGAGGTAAAAAGATACCTGAGCTTATGCGAGGCCTAGGAAAAGGTATTAGAAGCTTCAAAGAGGGTATGAAAGAAGTTGACGATGAAATCAAGGAAGTAAAAAAAGAAATTGATTCAACAGAAGAAAAAAAATAAATTTTGTCAAGTAAAGATAATGAAATGTCTTTCTGGGATCATTTAGATGACCTCAGAACAACTTTAGTAAGGTCGGCTATTGCAGTCGTCCTTGCTTTTATTGTCTTATTTTTCTTCAAAAATTTCATTTTCGATGTAATAATACTAGCTCCTACTAGGCCAGACTTCTATTTATATAGGTTTTTAGGGATAGATTGTTCTTTTAAATTGATAAATGTTGAAGTAACAGCACAGTTTATTACTCACATGAAAATTACATTTATAGCAGCTTTAATATTGACCGTTCCTTATATTATATACCAATTCTGGAAGTTTGTAGCACCTGCCTTATATGAAAATGAAAAAAAATCAATTCGTTCTGCTTTTGCTTTTTCATCAACTTTATTTTATCTAGGAGCAGCAACTGGTTATTTCATAGTTCTTCCTTTAATGGTTTATTTCTTTGCTGGTTATAAGGTTAGTGATCTAGTAGAGAATACTTTTACACTGAGTTCTTATATCTCATTATTTGCTTCCTCAGTGCTTTTATTTGGTCTTGTATTCCAGTTTCCAACAATTATAAAAGTTCTGTCAAGTTTAGGCATTATTACAAGAAAAACATTAACAACTTATCGTAAACACGCAATTGTTGGAGTAGTATTTTTAGCAGCTATTATCACACCAACTGGAGATCCTTTCACATTATTTGTTGTCTCTGTTCCTTTATACTTGTTATATGAGTTTAGTGTATTGATTACCAAGAAAGAATAAGCTATGATTTCAATAAATTCTTTAACTGTAGCTTATGGAGGTTTTACCCTTCTAAATGATATAAATTTCCATATTAGTGACGGGGATAAAATAGGTTTAGTTGGAAAAAATGGAGCAGGTAAATCTACAATCCTAAAACTAATCTATGGTTTGCAAACTCCAACATCTGGAATTATCTCTTTACCACAAAATTGTAAGCTAGGCTATCTTCCACAGATTATGGAACTAAATAAGGGTAGATCCGTTATTGATGAAGCTATTACAGCTTTTTCAGAGCTTTTTGCCTTAAAAGATGAATTAAAGTCCATTAATGAAGAATTATCAACAAGAAGTGACTATGAATCAGATGCTTATCATAATCTAATCATACGACTCAACGAAGTAAATGATAAACTCATCTATAGAAAATCGGAATCTCCAATAGCTGAAGCAGAAAAGACCTTGATGGGGCTTGGTTTTAAAAGAGAAGAACTATCTCGTCCTATCGAAACCTTTAGTCAGGGTTGGAATATGCGTATAGAATTGGCTAAAATTTTGCTTTCAGACCCTGATGTTCTCCTTTTAGATGAACCAACAAACCATCTTGATATAGAATCTATAGAATGGTTAGAAACCTATTTACAAGAATATAGGGGCTCTATTGTTCTTATTTCCCATGATAGAAAATTTCTTGACAATGTGACGAATCGAACAGTAGAGATAATGGCTGGGCGTATTCATGACTATAAAGTACCCTATAGCAAGTATATAGAGCTCAGGCGTGAACGTATTCAGCAACAAGAAGCAGCCTACCTGAATCAACAAAGGATGATAGAAAAGACAGAAGAGTTTATTGAAAAGTTTAGATATAAACCAACAAAATCTAATCAAGTTCAGTCGCGTATTAAACATTTAGAAAGATTAGAACGAATAGAAGTTGATATAGAAGATAATTCTGCTTTAAATCTCAAATTTCCACCAGCTCCACGTTCTGGAGACATTGCCTATAAATCAATAAATATGACACTTGGATATGACTCTAAGGTGGTTTTTTCAAAGGCTAATGTGGAAGTTAGAAGAGGAGAGAAAGTGGCTTTAGTGGGAAGAAACGGAGAAGGTAAAACCACTTTGATAAGAGCAATAATGAAGGAAATCTATCCTATAAAAGGCGAATCGCAAATAGGATATAATGTTAATATTGGTTATTTCGCTCAAAATCAAGAAGATATACTTGATAAAGAAGATACTGTCTTTGGAACTCTTGATAGAGTTGCTGTTGGAGATATACGTTTTAAGTTAAGGGATATATTAGGAGCTTTTCTTTTTAGGGGAGAAGATATTGATAAAAAAGTGGCAGTTTTGAGTGGTGGTGAGCGTGCAAGACTTGCTATGGCCAAGTTAATGCTTAAGCCTTATAATCTTCTTGTTTTGGACGAACCTACGAACCATATGGATATACGTTCTAAAGATATCCTTAAACAGGCATTAAAAGACTATGACGGTAGCTTGATTTTAGTTTCGCATGATAGGGATTTCTTAGATGGATTAATAGATAAGATTTATGAGTTTAGAGATGGAAAAGTAAAGGAACATCTTGGAGGAGTACAAGAGTTTCTGGAAAGGCGTAAGCTCGAGAATCTTAAAGAGTTAGAGCGAGCCAATGAAAGTCTTACTAAACCTAAAATAGATCAAGAGCAAGAAGAAAGAAAAGCCAGGGCTCAAGAGGAATATCAGACTCAAAAATATATTTCTAAAGAAGAAAGGAGGATAAAAAATAAGATTTCTTCTTTAGAAAGGAAAATAGCTAAATTAGAAGAAAAAATGACAGAAATAGAGGCTAAGTTAGCCTCACCTTCAAAAAACGACGATATTATTGCCCTGTCAACTTCTTATTCAGAACTTAAAAAAGAAATAGAAGTTAAAATGGAAGAATGGGAAGAATTAATATTATCTTTAGATGAATAAAATTATAAATAACATGAGTGAAACAAAATCACAGTATTTATTTGGTATACATCCTGTTTTAGAAGCTATTAAATCAGGCAAAAGGTTTGATAAAGTACTTTTAAAACAAGGTATGGAAGGCCCTCAGTCACGTGAATTACTTGATTTATTAAGAAGCCATGAAATACCTTTTCAATTTGTACCAATAGAAAGATTAAATAGGGCAGTTCGTGGAGCTCATCAAGGTGTCATAGCATATATCTCACAGATAGATTATGTTACAATTGAAGAAATTGTAGAAAAAGCCAAAAAGAAATCTAAAAGTCCTATCCTAGTTGTTTTAGATGGTGTCAGCGATGTTCGTAACTTAGGAGCTATTGCTAGAAGTCTTGAATGCGCAGGTGGTTCAGGGATTATAGTGCCAGCAAAAGGAGGGGCAGCTATTAATGCTGATGCTATTAAGGCTTCTGCAGGTGCTTTAATGCGTTTGGATACATGTAAGGTACCTAACCTTAGGTTGGCAGCATATTACTTAAAAGAGAGTGGTTTTAAGCTTATTGCTGCCACTGAAAAGGTAGATAACTTAATCTATGATGTAGATATGACAGGTCCAATTGCTATTATTATGGGTTCTGAAGGTAAAGGTATTTCGCCATTTATGCTCGAAATTGCGGATGAAAAAGCCAGTATACCTATGTCAGGTAAGATTAGTTCATTAAACGTTTCAGTTGCTTCTGCTCTACTTATTTTTGAAGCAGTTAGACAAAGAATTTCAAAATAATATGTTTATTCTTGATTCTCATTGTGATACGCCTTCTCAAATACATCGTCTAAGGAATATTTCGCTAGATAATGAATATTCTCATGTTGATCTACCAAAACTTAAGAAAGGAGGATTAGATGGGGTGTTTTTTGCTATTTATGTTCCTGGATCATTAAATGAAGAGGATGCCTATGTTTATGCTAATACTTTGATAGATGAAGTCGAAGAAGCTATAGAACAAAATTCTAAGTTTGTTGTTAAGACTTTATCTACTTATGAGGCATTTGATAATCAAAAGAATAATAAAATTTCTATCTTTTTAGGTTTAGAAAATGGCTCTGCAATTGGTAAGTCTTTTGAGTTGCTTAAGTTCTTCTACAATAGGGGAGTACGCTATGTTACTTTATGCCATAGTTCACATAATTTAATATGTGATTCGTGTGCCCCAATGCAGCCATTATGGGGTGGTTTAAGTCCCTTTGGTGTGAACTTAATAAAAGAGATGAATAGGCTTGGAATGATGATAGATGTATCACATGTTTCAGATGATTCATTTTATGATATTCTTAAATTTTCAAACGCCCCTGTAGTTGCAACCCACTCTTGCTGTAGAGCAATTGCGAATCATTCTAGAAATATGACAGATGATATGATTCTTAAGCTTGCTGAGCGTGATGGTGTTGTTCAGATTAACTTTTATCCTGTTTTTCTTGATGATGAATTCTCTAAAAGACTAGTTGAATCAGGTATTGAGGAAAAAATAGAAGGAGTTGAACAAGAATTCATTCAGGAGCCATATAATTCTCAAAAAAGGGCAGCCTGGCATAAGTTACTTGATGAATTAAATGAATTAGAGCGTCCTTCCTATAAAAGAATTGTCGATCATATAGATCATGTGGTATCTTTAGTAGGTATTAATCATGTCGGGCTAGGTTCGGATTTCGATGGAATTGCAGTTACTCCAAAGGGAATGGAAGATATAAGTTGCTACCCAAAAATTCTTTTAGAATTAGATAATAGAGGATACTCAAAAGAAGAAATTTCCAAGATAGCAGGAGGTAATTTTCTTAGAGTTTTAAGACAAATAGAAGAAATAAAAGAAGTCTAAACTTCATCTATTTTCATGATATTATTACAAATGCAAGATTTCTTATTAATTAATTTCTGTTTTAATGCAACTTATTTATAATCAATGAATTAACCTTGTTATAAATATTACTTATTATTCACATAATTAAAAGTAACAAAAATGTTATACTCTTTAACTCTTTTGTTTTATTCATTGATTATTAATGTGTTACTTCGGTTTTTAGTTTTTTCAATAATGTAGCAAGGGCTGCTGCAGAAAAACGTTCAATATTCTCTTTTCTAGGCTTTGTATAGAAAAACTTATAAGTCTCAGTTCCCAATTTTGAACTAACTCCAACCCATAAAGTTCCCACTGGTTTTTCTTTGGTGCCACCACTAGGACCAGCTATCCCTGTAGTTGCAAGAGCGTAGTCACTACCTGTTCTGTTTCTTACACCCTCAGCCATTGCTACAGCACATTCTGCACTAACAGCACCTTGTTTAAGAAGTATGTCAGGATTGACATTTAGAACATTTTGCTTAACTTCATTAGCATAAGACGTAACAGAACCTAAAAAATATTCTGAACAACCTGGAATACTTGTAAATAATGAAGATATAAGTCCACCCGTGCAAGATTCTGCAATACTCAATGTAAGCTTATTTTCTTTGAGTATTTCACCTATTTTATTTTCTAGGGTATCTTCCTTGTCTGAATATATTAAATCGCCTAGAATCGTCTTTAATGAGCTAATCTGATGAGATATTCTCTCTTGGGCTCTATTGCCTTCATAAACAGATAGTCTTAATTTTATACCACTTAAAGCATTGGGAAGATAAGCTAAATGCATGTCTGGATCAAGATTATTTTCCCATGATTCAATTTTCTTAGCTAATGCAGATTCTGCAATACCGTAAATCATTATATTCCTGTGGGTTATACTAGAAAGTGGATAGTTAGAACTAATATGTTCTATTACTTTGTTAAGTACCCCCAGAGCTTCATATGGAATGCCTGGAAGTGAATACAAGCTTGCCCTATGAGCATATTTTTCTTTAGGAAAATTAAAAACCATTACAGGAGCTGTTCCAAACTCGTTAACAATAACTTCAGCCGTATCAGGAACATATGCCTGAGCTATATTATTTTCAAGCATAACTAAACCTTTAGAATTTAATATTCTCTTAATAACAGCTAACTGATCAATATTTTGAACATAAGCTTGAGAGTTGGAAAGTTTTGCTAAAGCATCTTTCGTAATATCATCTTTTGTAGGGCCTAGTCCACCAGTTACTATAACAAGTTCATTATTAACTAGTTCATTAGTAATACTTTGTATAATATCATCTCTAGTATCAGATATAGATAATATTCTAGTTACTTTTATTCCTATTTTATTTAAGGCTTGAGCAATATAATAGGAATTAGTGTCAAGAGTTTGACCTATTAAGATTTCATCTCCTATGGTGCATATCGAAGCTTTAATCATTATTAGCCTTCTTTTCTAAATGTTTTATAATATTCTTAACCAATCCTGGGCCTTCATAAATAAAGCCTGAGTATATTTCTATAAGTGAAGCTCCAGCTTCAAACATCTTTTCAGCATCTTGTGGAGTCATAATCCCTCCAACACCTACTATTGGTAATTTTCCATTGGATTTCAGATTAATATACTTAACCATCTCCAAGCTCTTATTAAATAAAGGCGCTCCAGACATGCCTCCATTCCCTATTTTCTGAATTTTTTCCTCACTAATAGTTAGTCCATCTCGAGAAGTTGTAGTGTTAGTAGCTACAATCCCATCAACTCCAGAGAGCATACAATAATTAATAATATCATCGAGATGTACATAATTAATATCAGGAGAAACTTTCAATAGAATAGGTTTATAGTCATCAAAATACATTCTCATAGAAATTAATTTATCCATAATGTCAGATAAATATGTAATATTTTGGAGATCAGACAGTCCCACAACATTTGGACACGATATATTTATCACAAACATATCTACAAAATCATAGAGAAGGGCAAAAGCAGATTCATAGTCTTTTGCAGCCTCTTCATTAATACTAGTGGTATTCTTAGAAATATTACCAGCAATTATGATATTAGGATTCTTAGATTTAAGATTTTGGACAGCATTTTTAACACCTAAGTTGTTGATGCCCATTCTATTAATAATAGCTTTATCTTTTACGGATCTGAATAATCTTGGTTTTGGATTACCATCTTGTGGTTTAGGCGTAAGGGAACCAATTTCGATAAAACCGAATCCAAAATTAGCTAAGTCGTTATAATATTCACCATTTTTATCCAATCCACCAGCGAGACCGATAGGATTAGGAAATGTAATACCAAAAACTTCTTTTTCAAGCAAAGGAGATTTCTTTTTATAAATCAGTCGCACTATAGTTCTTCCAAAAGGTACATACCTAAGTAATTTAAGTGCATTAAAAGTTAGTTTGTGAGCTGTTTCTGGATTAAACAGAAATAAAATCGGCCTTATAAAATACTTGTACATAAATATAAATTTTATAGAAATTTATAAACATACAAATATAATGATTTAGACCTTATTTACTAGAGTTCTTGGAATGTTCCATCATCAAAAAGTATGAGTACTTTAGTAACTTTCCTTTGATTACTAATGGGTTGAGTTTGATTAATTGAAGATTCAATTTCAGTAGATATTCCTTGAGATATATGTTGTTGCTTTTCTTCTACATTAGTTGCCGAAGAGGCAATTCTATCATCTCGGACAGAAAAAATATCAATTAATTCATCTTCATCATTGTGTGTAACTATTTCTAATTGAGGAGTTTGATCAAAGAGGGTAGGTTTTTGCTCCTTATACATCTTTCCTTTTCCAAACATTAACCATTCAATATTCAAGTTAGGGAAGTTTTGCATAGTTGAAGCCATAAAGTCATAGCCAGGCTTATTCCTACCTGCCAATACATGAGAGACACCTGCTCTAGCAACACCGATAGTGTCTGCAAATTGGGACTGGGTGATATTTTCTGCTGCTAGAAATTTCTGTAAACGTGTATTCATAATTGTATACTTAATTGTTACAAATGTAGAAATTAAAAATGTAATAAACAAGAGTTTTTACAATTAATATATGTAAATAGTTTTAAAGACACCTCAAATTAATATTATATTATCTCTTCAAATATTATCTTTAATACTCTGAATATAAGTGAGTTATTTGCAATAAATATTAATTATTTGAATAATTTTGAGAAAATCTTAACCTTTAATCTTCATTACACAAAATTTATATTAAATATAACTTAATATAATCGAGTTAATACACTGATTATTAAGTATATACCTGCAATTGAAACAAATCATAAGTTTTAATTATATTACTTTTATATCTGTTACAAAAATTAAAGGAGAAAATCAAAAACCCTTAGAGCTGTTTCACATAAATTAACATTTGTAATAAATATTGTAAATTGATATTTGTGAATAGTTTAGAAATGTTAATAAATATAAATACAAAGAAATTACTTACCTTTGTTGACTAAAATTTTGATATGATTCCGAAAATAAATATCCACGATTATAACTATCATCTTCCTGATGAAAAAATCGCAAAATATCCTTTATCAGAAAGAGATGCTTCAAAACTTCTTTTATATAATGGTAAACTTGAGCATCATAATTTTAATGACTTAGATAAATTCTTATCTTCTAACTCATTAATGGTATTCAATGATACTAAGGTAGTACCTGCAAGACTTCATTTTCAAAAAGAAACTGGAGCACACATTGAAATATTTTGCCTTGAACCAATCCAACCTGTAGAATATGTTACAGCTTTTGCTTCAACTTCAGAATGTACTTGGAAATGTATAGTAGGAAATGTTAAGCGTTGGAAATCAGGTCCAATATCTCTTTATAATCCTGATAATGATTCAGAATTGGAAAATATTTCTCTAAAGGCAGACTTGATTGAACGTGATGGAGAAACCTCTATAGTTAGATTTAAATGGAATTCTGATCTAGTCTTTTCTAAAGTACTCGAGCTCTGTGGTAGAGTGCCAATTCCACCTTATCTAAATAGAGATACTGAAAGCATCGATACAGATAGATATCAGACACTTTATGCAAAATATCGAGGCTCAGTTGCGGCCCCAACGGCAGGTTTACATTTTACAGAAGATGTACTTGCTAGAATTGATAAAAAGCATATAAAAAGAGAAACTATTTGCTTGCATGTTGGTGCTGGTACGTTTTTGCCGGTAAAGACAGACTTTGTTTCTGAACATACAATGCATAGAGAACCCTTTATAATTAGTCTATCTTTCCTTAAAAATCTTAGAAATAGCCTAGGAAGAGTAATAGCAGTGGGTACTACATCAGTTAGAACTCTAGAATCTTTATATTATGTTGGTGTTTCTTGTATTGAAACCTCTAGCCCCAGAGATATTGAACAATGGGAAGCCTATGAGAGAGATTATCAATATTCTATAGAAGAAGCACTTGATGCACTTATAGAATATTTAGAAAATGAAAAGAAAGAATTTCTTCAATTGGGAACGAGAATAATAATTGTTCCAGGCTTTAAATTTCGTGTTGTCGACGTTCTAATTACTAATTTTCATCAACCTCAAAGTACTTTACTTTTGCTTGTCTCGGCCTTTGTTAACGGAAATTGGAGAGAAATTTATGACTATGCATTGGCAAACGATTTCAGATTTTTAAGCTATGGAGATAGCTCCATTTTATTCCGTAGAAGTTAAGATCACTAATCTGTTACATGTATATTTCCATTTGATAATTTTGTTAAGATTGCTATCTTTGTAGACCAAATCAATTTTTAATTTTATGATAGATTTATCTGAATTTGAGAGCATTAGTCCCTATACCGATGAAGAAGCTGTTGAAGCTATATCGAAGTTAGCAGATGCTCCTCTTGTGGTTGAAGCCTCAAAATTTTTGTTTCCCGATAAGTCCCCAGAGTTTTTAAGGGGGGTACTCAAAAGCATTAGAAGCATAGATGAATTCCAAATAGTGGTTATGTCAAAGCTTGTGGAATGGGTTTTGGAACATACTGCACATAATTTCTCTTATGATGGTGTAGCTAATTTTGGAAAAGTAAATGGAAAATTTTTAGCACTATCAAATCATAGAGATATTATCCTAGATCCAGCTATTACTCAGCTAGTATTATATAGAAATGGCTTTCCAATGACAGAAATTGCTGTTGGAGACAATCTAATTACAAATAAAACTATTGAGTATTTAATTAGATCTAATAGGATGATCAAGGTTGTAAGAGGTATATCAGCTAGGGAACTCTATCTTTCTTCTCAACTTTTATCTAAGTACATACGTCTAAAAATTACTTCTGGTCAAAGTTCTATTTGGCTTGCACAAAGACAAGGAAGAACTAAAAATGGTCTAGACCTAACTGAGCAAGGATTACTTAAGATGCTTGACATGAGTGGTGGTAATGATTTTCAAAAGAACTTTGAGGAACTTAATATAATTCCTCTTAGTATTTCTTATGAAATCGAGCCTTGTGATATATTAAAAGCAAGAGAAAATCTCATTGCTAGAAAAAGAAAATATGTAAAGGCAGAGGGTGAGGATTTAAACAGCATCATAACAGGTATAAAACAACAAAAAGGCCATATTCACTTGAATGTTGGAGAGCCATTGACTTCAGAAGAAATAGCTCAAGCAGCGATTTGCGATAAGAATGATAGATACCAGCTAATTAGACATGCTGTTGATAAGAGAGTTATTGAAGGTTATAAATTATGGCCTACTCATTATATGGCTTATGGTCTTCTGAATCATTCATTTAAGTATTCTGATAAATATACCAAAGAAGAAAAAGAAAGATTTATTGAATATATGGAGAAACAGCTAGATAGTGTTGAACCAGAGTTAAATAGAGAAGATTTAAAACGTCTCTTCCTGGAAATCTATGCTAATCCAGTAACTGCAAAAGAGCTTCTAATCAAAGAGCAATCTACAGGAGCAATCTTACTTTAATGACTTTCATTGCGAGGAGCCCGAAGGGCGACGTGCCTAATTTTGCAATAAAAACAAACCCCGAAAATTGAAAAATTTTCGGGGTTTGTTTTCATAGACCTAACTATTTATTCAAAGTAGTTACATCCAGACGAGGATAAGTAAATGTCACTCCATTTGCAGGTAATTTATTATATATTTCTTCATTTACATCGTAGAGTAGGTTCCAATAATCTTCTACTTTTACCCAACATCTCATTGACATCTGTATTGTGTAGTCGTTCAAGGCCTTAAGTATAACAACTGGATTTGCTGGAGCTCCAGTTTCAACTGTTAAATGTTTTGGATGAGACCTGGCAATACTTAATAATACCTCACGAGCTTTTTCAGTTGAATTCCCATAATCTATCTCTACTAACCATTCAACACGACGAATATCACTAGAAGTAAAGTTTTCTATCGTACCATTTGAAAGTATACCATTAGGAATTACAATCACTTTACGGTCATATGTTGTGAGCTTAGTATTAACTATTGAAATGTTGGTAACAACACCTTCATAATTTTGTGCTTGAATATAATCTCCTACTTTGAATGGTTTAACTGCCAATATCATTATACCTCCTGCAAAATTTTGTGCTGTACCACTCAATGCCATACCTATAGCCACACCTCCGGCAGCTAGTAGGGCTGCTAATGAAGAAGTATTAATTCCTAAGGTTCCGATGGCTACTATGATTACAATTAAAGTAAGTGATATTGTTAATGCGGTTTGAGTAAACGAAACAATGGCAGGATCAGTTCCTATTCTAATGAAGATCTTACCAACTAGTTTTTTAATTCTTCTTGTAAGCCAAATACCAACTGCATATATTGCAATTGCGGCAAGGAGTTTTAGGCCAAACTGAATGATTTGCTCACCAAGTTGCTGAAGTAAAACTTCTGCAGGTGTAGTTTTTATGGTTTGAACAATCTGTGTGGCCTTCTCTTCCAGGTTCAGAGAGTCAACTGGAGGAATTGGTACTATTGGAGTTTGTAATAAATGTATCATATTGAATATTAATAAATAAAACAATTATGTTATGCGTATTAACAAAAATGTTATATAAGAAATTTACTATTGTATACTCTATTTTCTTACTAATGCAACAACATTTTCCACATGATGTGTATGTGGAAACATATCAACTGGCTTTACGGCTGTAATATTATAGCCACTACATAAAATTCCTAAATCTCTGGCTTGTGAAGCAGGATTACAACTTACGTAAACAATTCTTTCAGGAGTTGAATTTAAGATAACTTGAGCAACATCAGGGTGAATACCAGCTCTTGGAGGATCTAGAATTATTACATCTGGTTTGCCATGTTCTTCAATAAATGAATCTGTCAAAATATCTTTCATATCTCCAGCATAGAACTCACAATTAGAAATATTATTTGCTTTAGCATTTAATTTAGCATCCTCTATTGCCTCAGGAACATATTCAATTCCAATGACTTTTGAGGCATCTTTTGAAACAAATTGAGCAATTGTTCCTGTGCCAGTATAAAGATCATAAACGACTTCATTACCTGAAAGTGCAGCAAGTTCTCTGGTGATACTATAAAGCTTATAAGCCTGATTTGTGTTTGTTTGGTAGAATGATTTAGGTCCAATTTTAAATTTCAGTCCCTCCATATATTCATATATAGCATCTTCGCCTTTGTAGAGTATACATTCTTGGTCCGAAATGGAATCATTTGCTTTTTCATTAATTATATAATATAAAGATGTAATTTCTGGAAAAGTCTTGTCTATAGCCTCTAATAAAGCTTTTCTTGCTTTTTCATCTTCATGGAAAAAGACCATAATTAGCATTACATTACCTTCTTCAGTGGTTCTGACAATCATATTCCTTAAAAATCCAACTTGCTCACGAATATTAAAGAAAGTTAAATCATTCTTTAAAGCATAATCTTTTACGAAAAGTCTAATAGCGTTTGAAGGTTCTTTCTGCAGATGGCAATGTTTAATATCTAAGACCTTATCAAAAAATTTAGCAACATGGAAACCAAGCCCAAGTCTTTCTTTATCAGTTAAAACCTCATAATCTTCTCCGTCTAGTATCCAGCGACGTTGAGAAAAAGTAAACTCTAGTTTATTACGATAATATCGGGTTTGATCAGAAGGAACTATTGGGGTAATTTCTGGCATATCTAAGTGACCTATTCGTATTAATTGATCATAGACCTGCTGCTGTTTTGCTTTAAGCTGCATTGAATAGGGGAGTTGTTGCCATTTACAGCCCCCACATACACCAAAATGTTCACAGAAAGGCTCTAAGCGATGTTCTGAGGGTTTTTTCATATTTAATATAAAGCCCTCCATATAGTTTTTCTTTTTTCTTGTGACTTTAATATCCACAATGTCACCTGGGACACCAAATTCAACAAAAACTACAGCTCCATCTACTTTAGCAATAGCTTTACCTTCAGCAGCGACATCTACTATCTCAATATTTTCTAATATTATGTCTTTTTTTCTTTTTGCCATAAAAAAATTGGTAAACTTACTTGCCTTAAATTTAGGCTTGCAAATTTACCAAATTTTATTGAGAATCTCTTAAATTATTAAGAGTCCGACTTAGAAATACTAGTCATGCTTGTAATATTCTTCAAATTGTCACTTTCTGCAGCTTGAAGATTGAAAATAAGAACCTCATAAGCTTCATCCACCAAGTTTATTAGAGAGTTAAGAATTTTCTACATTTTGAGGTATATGAGTTAAGACACTAGGTTTCTGAATAAATCCCAGAATGCAAATAGCAGATATGATTATGAATGACTTAAATTTCATTTACTTTAGTCAAAAACTAATGCGAAATTACAAATTTCTTTAAGTTATACCAAATAAAAAAATCTATATGTTCTTTACTATAGTATAGAATTTATGAAGGTCTTGAGAAATATTAATTATAAAGTCACCCATTTTTTCTAGAGTATTAATAATATCAAGATAGTACATACTAATTTGATAGTTGTTTTCTGTGCTCTTCATTCTCTCCACCTCTTCGTCACGTAGGTAATTACGCAATTTGTTGATTCTTTCTTCCATATCTTCTGCATTTGTAATATTCTTCAAATTATCACTTTCTGCAGCTTTAAGATTGAAGATTAATGCTTCATAGGCCTCATCAACTAAATTTATAAGAGAATTAAGATTTTTAAGCATTTGAGGAGTAAACTCTTGATTATTAATTTTCTTACGAGTAAGAACTCTGCTAATGACTTCTCCAGAATCACCAAGAGATTCAAGCTCACCAATCATTTGGTACATTGCCTTAATCTTATTTGCTGTTGTTTCGCTAATCTCGTCTCTAGAAACCTTATTCAAGAAGCCAGCAATCTCATATTCAATTCTATCTGAAATTTCTTCGTATTTAACTAACTTATCACGATACTTTTCAAATTTATCTCTGTCTTTTTCATTAATTGCTTGTTTTGCATAATTTAATCCTTGACGAGAAATTTCTGCGAAATGAATAACTTCTTTTACAGCCTGTTCAGTAGCAAG
>CAYFTA010000003.1:0-41157 GCA_964346015.1 uncultured Muribaculaceae bacterium
CAATAATAATATCTTCTATATTCTTTGCTCTTATGCATGGAAATCCTTGGCAAGCCATACCAGCTTTTGCTTTAGGGGTACTTTTCGGATATGTATATTACAAAACAGGCTCTTTGAAATTGCCAATGCTAATGCATGCAGTAAATAATACATTTTCTGTTATACTAACTAAAATGGATAAGTTCAAAGACTTAGATTATATATATCAAGGAATGAGTTCAGTTAGCTACGGAGTTCTTATTCTGCTAATGTTAGGAGTTTTAGGAGGTAGTCTTTATTATATTTATAAACTGCCACCACGAACAAATGCCTCTGCTTGATCTAATGAATTTAATTTGCCGACGTCGATCATTTTAAGTCCGTCGGCATTTTTTCCATATATAGGATATTTATCTGCTAATGAAAGATAGAAATCTATAATAGAAAACTTTTCAGGATAACTCTTCATTAAAGGGAAAACATCATCAGAGATTAAATGAATTCCAGAGAAGGCTAATTTTTTACATTTATTTATCGCTAAATTAGGATATGGGGATTTTATTTCTCCTGTTTTGATATTTGTCCAACCGACTAATCTCATCGACTGTGGGTCAAATAATAAATATCTTGAAGTTTCTCTTTCACTAACAAGAAGAACAGCAAGCGCATCCTTTTGTATATCTTGCCTAAACCAAGATAAATCCAGATTAGAAAGAATATCCACATTATGAACTAAAAAATATGGAGTATTTTGGCCTATTGATAGATTAGCAGGTGATTTTAATAAGGGCTCTGCATGACGAATACCCCCACCTGTTTCTCTCAAGAAATCCCTTTCATCAGAAATCAGAACTTTTGCAAGCCCATCGCGTTCTGATAAATAAGCTTCAACTTGATCTGCAAAATGATGGACATTTATTACTATTTTATTGTAACCTGCCTTCTCTAATTTTGTCAAAGTATGTTCAAGCAAAGGTTGTCCAGCAATAGGGACTAGCGCCTTTGGTAAAGTATCAGTAATAGGCTTTAGACGTGTTCCAAGTCCAGCCGCAAATATCATGGCTCTCATAGGCGTATATCAATTCCTTGTTCTCGATGAATGAGATGTATTTTCAAGCCATACTTGTCTTTAAGATGTTTTGCCATTGCTTCTGCACAATAAACAGAGCGATGTTGACCTCCAGTACATCCAAAAGCAACCATAATATGATTAAAACCTCTTCTTAAAAAACATTCTACATGAAAATCAACTAGGTTATATGCATTTTCTAAAAAGGCAAATACCTCTCCTTTCTCTTCCAAAAATTTTTTAACAGATTCATCTCGTCCATTAAAAGGTTTATATTCATCATATCTACCTGGATTATGTAAAGCACGACAATCAAAAATATACCCTCCTCCATTTGAAGATTCATCTTCTGGCAAGCCTTCTCTATAAGAAAAGCTCATAACCTGAACTTCGAGAAAATCTGTTTTTGGTGGGAGCTCAGACATCTTCGTTTTTCGAGTCCTATTTCTCTTCACTTTAGCTTCAATATTCAAAAATCCAGAATCTGAGCATAGTTTTTTTAAGACAATATTTAAATATGGATAATTTTTAAATGGGATTTCAAGGAGCGAGCGAAGATTATCCAAAGCATAAGGTATACTATCAATAAAATATTGTTTATTCTCATATAGCCCTCTAAAACCATAAGCACCTAGCACTTGCAAGGTTCTAAACAATACAAATAATCTTAATTCTTCAAGAAATTGTTTCTCATCAATATCCTTATATGACTTCAAAGACTCCAGATATGCTTCAACTAATTTTTTTCGCAACTCATCAGAAAAATCAGCCTTAGCTTGCCATACAAAAGAGGCCAAATCATAATGCAAAGGTCCCTTAAATCCTCCCTGATAATCTATAAAATAAGGATTGTCATCCTTTATCATTACATTTCTAGACTGAAAATCTCTATATAAAAAAGTATCACTTTTAACTTTTAACAAATCATCACGTAGTTGTTCGAAATCGTCTTGCAATAAAGATTCATTAAAATTCAGCCCTGTAAGCTTGAGAAAATTGTACTTAAAGTAATTTGAGTCAAACATTATAAGTCTAGAATTAAATGCCTTAACAGTATAGCATTTCTCAAAATCAAAATCTTCGGCTGCTAAAACTTGGAATCGAGCCAACTCCTTTATCGTCTTTACTAAAAGTGCGTCTACATAGGCCTTCTTTTCTGGAGAAGTCTTTGTTTCCTCAAACATCTCAAACAACACTCTAGTTCCCAAATCTTCTTGAAGATAGACCATTCCATCTTCACTCACAGCTAAAATTTTTGGAACATTCAAGCCCTTTTTAGCAAAATGGTCAGACATATATAAAAATGTTGCATTTTCTGCTCTATCTACACCTACAACACCTATGAGAGATACTTTGCCTGAAATTAATCTATAATATTTGCGATGACTTCCTGAAACAGAAAGACCAACTACTGATTCTGGTAAAAGTCCTGTTTTTGAATAAAATAATGAGGATAATATATCCAGTTTTGACATGATAATTTGAGCTATTTTTATGATTTATACCACAAATTTAGCAAATACTTAAACAAAAAAGAGTACATTTGTGGGATTTAATGATTTAAAATTATAAAACTTATATGCTAGATTATACATATTGTTCGGATAAGTACCAGTATACAATGGGAAAATCATTTTACGATTCTGGTATGAAAGACCAGTGGGCTGTCTTTAATCTATTTTATAGATCAGCACCAGAAAAAAATAACTGGGCTGTTGTGAGTGGAGTTGATGAGGTAATAGAAATGGTCAGCAATTTGGGAAATATGAAGCCTGAGTTCTTTGAAAAATTTCTTCCTGGTGAGGAATATGCAGAATTCAGAGGGTACTTATCAGCAATGAAATTTACTGGAAATATTTATGCTATGAGAGAAGGAGAAATTGCTTTCCCCACTCAACCTATTATCATTGTTGAAGGCCCAGTTATCGAAGCACAGGTTCTAGAAACCCCTATGTTATGTATTATGAACCATCAAATGGCCGTAGCAACTAAAGCATCAAGAGTCTGCAGGGCTACAAATAAACCAGTTAGTGAATTTGGCTCTAGAAGGGCACACGGTCCTTGGGCTGCAACTTATGGTGCAAAAGCAGCAATCATAGCTGGTTGTGAATCAACATCTAACATACTTACTGGAGTAAAATTCAATTATCCTTCTTCAGGCACTATGGCTCATAGTTTTGTTACAGCCTTTGGTTGTTCCATTGAAGGAGAATTTACTGCTTTTGACAGGTATATTAAGACTCATAAAAATGAACCATTAATCCTACTCGTTGACACTTACGACACTTTAAAATGTGGCATAAAAAACGCGATTAGGGCCTTTAAAATCAATGGAATTGATGATAATTACGCGCCTGGATATGGTATAAGGTTGGATAGTGGAGACCTTTCTTATTTATCAATCGAATGTCGCTCTATTCTTGATGCTAATGGTTTAAGAAATTGTAAAATCTTTGCCACCAACTCTTTAGATGAATATTTAATAACCGATCTAGAACGCCAAGGAGCCCGTATTGATGCTTATGGAGTAGGAGATGCTATTGCTACAAGTAGAGAAGCCCCTTGTTTTGGAAATGTTTATAAACTCGTCCAGATTGACAATAAGCCTGTACTTAAACGTTCTGAAGATACAATAAAACTTATTAACCCTGGTTTTCAACTCACCTATCGCATTAGCAAAACAGATTCTAACCAAAAAGAATTATATAAAGGTGATGTAACATGTCTACGAGAGGATTCTCTTAGTAAAAAAATTGCAGCAGGTGAAACTTTCACTATTAGAGACGAATACGACAGATATAAAACTACCACATTCGAAGCAGGAGACTATACTGCTAAAGTACTTCAAGAGCTCGTTGTAGAGAATGGTAAGAGGGTTGGAGAAAAATATACCTTACAAGAGAAAAAAGATTATTACAATAATACATTGACAAAAATCCCAATAAGTGAGCGCCGATTAATAAACCCTCACTTTTACAAGGTAGATATTTCAGATGACCTATACAATCTTAAAATAGGTATAATTAAAAAAATTGTAGAAGAACTTAAGAATTTTTAATAAGATAATAATGGAAAATGCTGCATTAGTTGTTGTAGATATGCTTTATGACTTCATCGATGGCACACTTGCATGCGAAGGAGCAGAAGAAGCTGTACAAGAAACTATAAAATTCATCAAAAGTAAGCCTAAGGATAAAAAAGAGGATGAAGATGAGATTACTGGTACCTTTCCTATATTATTTGTTAGGGATCATCATCCTGCTAATCATAGTTCTTTCAAAGAATTTGGTGGTATTTGGCCTCCACACTGTGTTGCTGGTACTCGTGGAGCAGAGATTCACGAAGATTTGCAACCATGGGTTTATGAAGAACTAAGTTTTTACAAGGGTGAAGATAAAGACCTTGAACAATATTCAGGTTTTGAAGGAACAAATAAAGTGGGACAATCACTTTCTGAAGTATTGGAACTACTTGATGCCCAAGATGTATATGTTTGTGGAATTGCTACTGAATTTTGTGTTAAAAATACATGTTTAGACCTATTGAATGCAGGTTTTAATGTACATCTCTTAACTTCATGCGTTGGTTGGGTGGATAAAGAAGGTCATAAAAAGGCAATAGCAGAGATGGAAAAACTTGGTGTCAAAATTTATTAGTAGCTTTGCAGGCTGTTTATGAAAGAAGTTTTGAGAAAAATATGGGTCCCTGCCATAATTATAGGTATTGCGGTTTATCAATCCTTTGGTATTGATTTAAGTCGCTCTATTACTTTATTAGAACTTCAAGACAGCACTACTGTTAAAACTAATTCTGTTGACACTCTAAATGCTCATGATAGTTTAATACTACCTAAGGATAGTTTATCATTACCAGATAGCCTTCTGGACAGTACAATTGTTGAACAAATCATATTTCCTAGAGATACTATAGTAGTTCCAGACTCCTTAAAAGAAACAGACCCTTTCAAATACAAATATTATCTAGCAATTAAAGATACAACTTATCTTATTGAGATAAAGGATTCTCTTCTTAATGCTGGAGATACATTGGAGTTTACAAAATTAGACTCCCTCTATAAAAAAGACTCTACTGAAATAGCTCAAGAAAAACATAAAATTTGGTATGCTGCCCTAAGTAGAAAGGAACGCAAAAAATACGACTATGAAGCTGCCCTACCTGCCAAGATTGCAAGAATGGATAGTATTATGCATAGAAAAGACAGTATTAGAGCTTATAAAGACAGTGTAAAAGCTTCAATTCCAAGGGTATTAAGCACCTTTGCCATACCAGATTCATTACATTATCGCAGAGTAATTACTTGGACTCATGATAGAGATTTTCAAAAAATTAATATTGAAAAATTTGATACAACTTACAATAAATATTTCTACGACTTCCCTTTCTTAAGGAATGATGTGGACGCTAATTATCTCGGTGTCGCTGGCTCCCCTGTTCAAACTTATAATTTTTTCAAACGAGAAACAGAAGATGGCGCAATCTTCTACACTCCTTATAAGCTATGGAGTCACTCTCCAGAAAGCCTACCTATGTATAACACAAAGACACCGTACACAGAGTTAGCTTATTGGGGTACACTATTTTCAAATAGGGAAAAAGAAGAATCAAATATTCGTGTTTTTACAACTCAGAATATTAGTCCAGCTCTTAATTTCACCTTAGAGTACAATCGTTTTGGTGGCAATGGTATGCTTAGAAGGGAAAATATTGATAATAGAACCTTCGTTATTGCAACCAATTATCTTGGGAAAAAATATATGATGCATGCAGGTTTTATTCGTAATAGAGTAAAGAAAAGTGAGAATGGTGGTATAGTTGATAATATGTGGATTAGGGACACAACTGTCGATGCTCGAGAAATTAATGTTTATCTAAGGGACGCTAATTCTATTGTTAAAAAACAAGCTCTTTTCCTAGATCAAACTTATCGTATTCCCTTGACAGCCAGCCCTGAAAAACGTCATAAGAAGGAGCTAAAGAAACGAGCCTTAGAAAGACAAGCAAGGAAAGATAGTGTAATGGCTACTGGTGATTCCTTATTAATTGCAGAGTTTCTAATAGAAGAAGAGGCAGAACTTGAAGCTGAAAAAAATAAACCTATTATTATAGATACTCTAAACAAAGACGCAACTACTGCATTTATTGGCCATAGTAGCGACTTTACAACCTATTCTAAATCTTATACCGATAATATTGCCAATTCGGATGAGTTTGGTAAAGCTTTTTATGAGGATAGATTCTACCTTAATCCAACAAAATCTGCTGACTCTCTTCGTACAGTGAAATTTGAAAATAAATTTTTCATAAGGCTACAACCGTGGAAGAGTGATGCTATTGTATCAAAAATAGATGCAGGTATAGGCAATAAACTCATGACCTATTATGATTTCGATTATAGTAGTTTCATTGCTAAGACAAAGAATACTCTATTAAACTCTACATATGCATATGCAGGTGTAGAAGGACAATTTCGTAATTATCTAAAATGGGATGCTCGTGGGAAATATAATTTCTTGGGTTACGAGATTAACGATTTTTCGATAGAGGGCAATATTAGATTTAACACCTTCCCTTTTAGGAGATATAAAGAGTCCCCATTAAGTTTGGAAGGACATTTTGAAACTAGTCTTAAAGAACCTGATTACTATGAGCAGCGCTTATTAACCAACCATTTCAAATGGAATAACAATTTTAAGAAAACTTCTATTACAAAAGTACAAGCTAAGCTCGACATACCTCATTGGAAATTAAATGCTAGCTTTGGTTATGCCTTGCTTAGCAATAATATATACTACGACACACAAGGATTTCCACAACAGAATGAAAATCCAATGTCTATTATGACTACCACTCTAAATAAGAACTTTAAGTTATGGAAATTTGGACTGGACCATCAGGCTCTATTCCAATTATCCTCAAATCAAGAAGTGCTGCCTTTACCAATGCTCGCTTTAAACTTTAGGTATTACTTTGAATTTGATGTGGTTAAAAATGTTATGGAAATGCAAATTGGGGCAAATGCCACCTATACCACAAAATGGTATGCACCTGCTTACAACCCTGCTTTGGGAGTATTCCATAATCAAAACGTTGAAAAATACGGTAATTCACCTTATATTGATCTCTTCGTAAATGTACAATGGAAGAGGGCCTGCGTGTTTATTAAAGTAATAAATATCAATCAAGGCTGGCCAAATAAGTCCAAAGACTATTTTAGTGCACATAATTACATTAAATCCCAAAGAGCTTTCAAGTTTGGTATTTGGTGGCCATTTTATGTGCAACCTAAAAAACAAAAAAGCATGGGTACAGTCGGTAGTGGCGGTGGTGGTGGCATTAGGCAAACTGGTGGCTTCGGTGATGGAATGGGTGGAGGTTTTGGAGACCCACAAAGAGGACGATTTTAATTATGAATTGGGCAAGATTTTATCGTCATTTAAGAAAAACTATTGTAAGTATTTTATTTCTAGGAATAGCATATTCTAGAAGTACAACTATGAACGATTTACACAATAGTTCACTCTCAGGTACTGATTTGATTGCAGTCATCGCGCTTGGGGATGATATGTATAAGAAGGATCTTAGGAGTGGTTTTCATTATGAATTACTGGAAAAATTTGCTGAAGACAATCAAAGCAATATTCAGATACATATAGCTCTAGATGAAGAAAACTATTTAGATTCTTTATTACAAAAAAAAGTCGATATTGTGGTTGTGCCTGAGGATTCTCTTTTAAGAGGTATTAGATTTTCAAACAATATTGAAGATTTTGGAATGTGGGCTGTGAGAAGCGATAATGTTTCCGATATTAAAATAGTAAATAAGTGGCTTAAAGTCACTTCAGAAGAAGAAAAATTCCAAGAAAAATATAATCTATTCAACTCTGCATATAATCCTATATTCAAAGTTGAAAACAATATTAAAACTAATAGACTTAGTCCATATGATGCCCTAATAAAAGAAGGCGCCATAAAACTAGGTTGGGACTGGCAACTTCTTGCAGCAGTAATCTACTATGAATCGAGATTTTCTATTAGTTCCCATTCTCATAAAGGGGCCACTGGTATCATGCAGATTATGCCTTATACAACAGAGCGTCCAATAACTGAACTCTATAATCCAGAGATAAATATATCTGTTGGAGTAGACCATTTAATTAAGATTCAAAAAATTTTTAGGCAATTCAATCTAACTACAGAAGAGCTCATTAAGTTTACTTTAGCTGGTTATAATGCCGGGCCAGGAAGAATCTTGGATTGCATTAGATACGGAAATGCTCATAACCTCCCTAATTCGACTTGGGCTGATATTAAAAATATCATTCCACTACTTAATGAGGAAGGGATTGAAAATGAGGAATCTGTCCAATTAGGAAGATTTAAAGGAGATGAAACCCTAAAATATGTAGACAATGTTTGGGAAATCTATTCCCATATGTTGGAAATAACTAATTCTATTTAAGTCTCACTGTTTTTGCAGGATCTACCTTTGAAATGAACAAAGAAGGAAGAAGAAGAATTAGCATTATTACTATAAAGGAAATTATATCACAAAGAAATATTGTGCTGATATTCAGATCAATAGGTACATAAGAGACAAAGTAATTAACTGGATCTAATTTAAGTATATGCCATTTATCTTGAATAAAACAAAAAACAAGAGCTATAGCATTACCTAGGACCATTCCTTTGAGGACTAATTTTGAGGCTGACAAAAGGAAAATTTTTACTATAGCCCAATTTGTCATACCCAAAGATTTTAATAGTCCTATTGTAGATGTGTTTTCAAAAAGCATAATCAATAGACTTGATATCATATTAAATCCTGCTACGATTATCATCAAAATCAGCATAAAAACCACATTAAAATCTATTAGATTCAGCCAATCAATAATATTTGGATATTTAGAAACTGTAGAAGAAGCATAAACAGCATCATCATCTGAACCATAGGCCATTGCAGTATAACCCACTTCCATAACCACATCTTCTATTATATCTGGAGACTTATACTCATCTGCAACTGTGATTTCAATTAAAGAAGCTTGATTTTCAGCCCATTCATTTACTCTTTGTAAATCTGCAATATCAGCATAAACAATTAACTTATCATCAGAAGCAAGTATGGGGTCATAAACACCCGCAATATAAAACTGACGTATCTTTACTTTTTCTCCCACAAAATATGTCTGCATCTTATTACCAACATGAAGACCTAGCATCTTAGATAGAGGAGAAGGAATTAAAACTGGTAAAGTTTGAGTTGTAGTGTCCTGAAGTCCTATTCTTTTTTCTATATCTTTAACACCTTTTATTACTACACCATGAATTAAGCCCCCTTGTTTTACTATACCTCCTCTATAAATTACTGGTTCAACAGATGTAATTCCTTCAATATTGACAATTTTCTTAAGATAATCTGAATCAGAAAACAATGATAAACCCTCTGGCGAAGAGCTGGAACCTTGTGGACTTAAAACAATATCTCCCGAGATTGAAGACATTGCTGTGCGAATTTCTGTCCTAAAGCCAGATGAAATAGCTATTGCAATAATCATCACAAAGAAACTAATCGCAATTGAGCTAATTGCAATCTTACTTTTAAACTTCAATTTCGATGATATGAAAACTGTTATATCCATAAAACTTGGTAAAGTTAAGAGAAATTATGATATTTATGGTCGGAAAAATATTAAAGCATCTTAATTTTAAAGAATATGAAAGTAAAAAATATTCTTATACGTTATGCAATTGCTACTGTGGGTCTCTTCTTTGTTGCCCTTGGCGTAGCTTTATCAATTAAATCTAATCTTGGTATAGCACCTATTTCTGCTCCACCTTATGTAATGGAACTATGGGGTGGCTTCACCATTAGAGGACACGCTATTACTATTGGAGAATACACTATTATGATGCACTTATTATTCATAATACTCCAAATAGTACTTTTAAGAAAAGATTTCAAATTAGAACATTTAATGCAGATAGTTGCTGCCTTTGTTTTTGGGTATCTAACAGATTTAGCAATCTATATTTTTGAACCTGTTGAAGTAGTAAGTTTTGGAGGTAAGATTGGGTTTATGTTAGCTTCTTGCTTAATTACAGCTTTAGGTATTAGTATAGAGGTAAGATCAAAAGCATGGATGTTAGCAGCAGAAATGACTACTGCAGCTATTGCAAAAGTAAGTAAGGCTAAATTCAGTAATGTGAAGATTATTTTTGACTCTAGCCTTGTAGTTATAGCTGCAATTATGTCTTATATTTTCTTTGGCAATGCTCTGGGCAGTAGTTCAAATAGTGACATTATGGCTAATCTAATGGCAGAAGCGCCTGGTGTTGTTATTGGTATCGGTACTCTAGTCTCTGCAGTTGGTACTGGTCTTTTAATGAAGTTAACAGACCCAATTACAGAAAAATGTATCGGTAAAACTATTGATAATACTTTTTAATGGATTCTGACAAGGTGTTCAAGTCTAGTTCCTCAGGGCATTTCGTGCCTTAGGATGATAGCACAAATGTAAGCCTATTGGATTTTAGCAAGATTTACAAGCTTAATTTTTTCTAAAACTTTAGATTGTAACTTTTTATTATTAGTCCTCCTAGCTAATATAATAGCATTTTGGAGGGCTATTTCATCTAGTGGATTATATTTAAGAACTCTCTTAAGATATTTTTGTGCTTGCTTATAATCTTGCTTTGCAACTAGATAATATGCTGCCATATTATTCAAGAAAACAGTGTTTTTTTTATCATATGAAAGCATCTTGGATGTAATGCCTCTAAAGGCATCATATGCTCCTGGCGTTCCCATAGCAAAATAAGATTGACAGAACTCCTGAATAGCACGATTAAAAAACTCTGTATCAACTGGTTCTGAAAAATATGTCCAATTAATTTTTGTTTTGTTACTATATTCAATTAAATCTTCTAAATAACTTGGTCCATTCATCGGTTCTCCTTTTTCTGCATCATAATATGCATTCATCTTCAAAAACCTAAAAAAGAGATCGTCAGAATAAAGATCCACTCCCCTATCAGCATATTCAATTGCTTTAAGTAAATACTCTGGTTCGAAAGAGTATTCATTGTAATAATACACAGACTTACCTAAAGAGTCTTTCAACTCTAAAACTGGCTCCATTCCTAGATATCTACTTGTATCTTTAGCTACCACAGAAGAAGACATTGCCTTTGTTTTGTAAAAATTATATTTAGCCAGTAGTAATTCCCTATCCCTTGGGGCTTCCTGTTCCCATTGGTTTAGCACAGTCTCCACACCAGCCCCAGCATAACCATACCTGCCAACTAAAGACTCATAAGTCCTTTTTAATTGGTCAACTTGTGCAAAAGCTGACATAAACATAAGTGTAGCGACAATCACCAATATAATTTTCTTACAACCTGTTTTCATTTTATATTATTTTCTAACTATTACCTATTTTATATCCATTCTAATTCTACGGTTCTGTGGATGAAGATTATTACATCTTGCTCCTAAATTTTTTACAAAACCTAAGGCCACTCCATCATATTTTACTCTTATAAAACCCTTAGGGGCTTCTGGTAAATAAATTACATCTCTATGTAAATATTCAAGAGCCTGATCCTTAGTTAATTCTACTGAGGGGAAAGCCTCATTATTTAAAATAATAGAAAGAGATAAATCTGCTGAAGGAATCAGCTTCTTTCCTTTAAGATTTCCCACAGTGCAGCCTGATACTTGCAATTGTAATGCCTGAGCTAGAATATTTACATAAGATGAAAGTTTTGTAGGTTGTGCAATGATTGTTTCTCCCTTTTGCACTAAAACCACATCTTTAATAAAGAGTTTTGTTAAATCTTGCAATACAGAAGAAGTTTTAACGTTTTTAGGACGTAGATTGGCTTCTTTTTGAGAAGAAGTTTTTCTCATTGCACTACAATACTGCCCTTCTCCTGATACAAAACCTGGGATTAATGAATATCCACTCTTTGTTTTTAAGACACCTTTAAAATCAAGTTCTTGCTCAAAGATTTCTGCTCCAAGCTCTTTAGCAATCCATTCTACATTGTCATCATTTTCTAGCTTATTAAATGTACATGTTGAATATATGAATAAACCTCCCTCTCTCAAAGATGACCATGCATCTGCCACAATGCGTCTTTGCCTTGCTTGAGATAGAGCAACATTTGCTTCTGACCATTGGTTTTGCGCCTCTTCATCCTTTCGAAACATACCTTCACCAGAACAAGGAACATCTGCAACAATAACATCAAAAAAACCTGGTAGCTTTGCAAATGCTAAAGGGTCATTTGAACTAACTATTACATTTGGATCTCCCCATAAAGACACATTATCTGCAAGTGTAACTGCACGTTGTCTCACAACCTCATTTGCCACCAATAAAAAATTATCCCCATAGATCTGCCTCAAAGAAGCTGCTAAATCTGTTGTCTTACCACCAGGAGCTGCACATAGGTCTAAAACTAAATAAGGTCTTGAATTTATATTCTTATCTATATATCTTCTAAAAACTTCGCCTACAAACATCGAGGAAGAATCCTGAACATAGTAACATCCAGCATGAAAATATGGATCCAGAGTAAAAACAGGACGTTCTTTCAATATGCGACCATATTCCGACCATTCTACATTTTTAGTGTCAAGAAAGTTTTCTAAGCATTTATTTTTCTTATATGGATTATAACGTATTGATACAGAAGCTGGTTCATTGAATGCAGAAAAAGCGACATGAGCATTTTCAACCCCTATCGCCTCCTCTAAATATTTTTTGAACTCTTGCTTAATTGCCATTATGAATCTACCTTAAATCCATATTTTTCTGGATCAAACCCTTCTGGAAAATCTGAAGGGTTCACACCTTCTGGCATTCTACCTTCAGACATTGCCACTAAAGAATCAACAACCTTATCTAATGCGTCTTTAATCTTAGGAGATAAAAAAGTCTTCATCATGAAATTTAACTCAGCATTCACATTAATATAAAATTCTGTTTTATCTGGAACACCAACTGAATCAAAATGCATGTCCACCTGAAAATTAAACGGAGCCCCATCATCCACAAAAGATATTCTAGAATAAGGAACTCTTTCACTCACCTTTATACCCACATTAAAACCCTGAACAGTTGCATGTATGTAATCATAATCTGCTTCCACCCCTTCTTTTTTATCTTCAGGTAGCATAGCTAGAAAATTTCTCATATCTACAAAGACCATATATAATTCATACGGAGCCTTTGATACTACTGCTTTTTTACTATTTATTTCTGCTGCCATAATAATTTTATTTTCCCCAAGTTGAAGGTGATTTCCTCCACTCACGAAGAATATCAATATCCCCATCTTTTATATAACCAAGTTCGTGAGCTACCTCCACTAATACATTATAATTTGACAAAGTTGTAAGTTCAACATCAGCTTTTTCAAAAGCTTTTTTAGAATGGTCAAAATCATATGTAAAGATAGCAACCATACCCAAAACATCAGCACCTGCATTTTTCAAAGCCTCTGTTGCTGCAAGACTACTCATACCTGTAGAAATCAAATCTTCCACAACAACCACTTTTGCTCTCGTAGGAAGCACTCCCTCGATTTGAGATCCTGTCCCATGTTCTTTGGCTTTTGGTCTTACATATATAAAAGGTTTCTTTAAAATGTGAGCTACTAACATTCCATGAGCAATAGCACCTGTCGCAACACCTGCAATGACATCAAGCTCAGCATATTTTTCTATAATAATATCTGCTATCCATTTACATACATTTTCTCTAATCTCAGGATAAGAAAGTATTTTTCTATTATCACAATAGATTGGAGAATGCCAACCAGAAGCCCATGTAAAGGGATTATTTGGTCTTAACAGCACAGCTTTTATGTCCATAAGTGATTTTGCAACTCTTTGCTCTACCTTTGTCATAAATTTTTATTTTTTATATTGTTCGCTATATTTGTACACCGAAACCTTGCAAAGATAGAAATTTTACTCAGAAATGTATAAAATATACTTTGAAAAGAGAGCTATAATAATCTGTCCTCCTGAAGAACAGGCCCTTTCTGATCCCAATGCTATAGAATTTCACATAGGGGATAAATTTGACCTCCATGCTCTAATTAATATGTTTGAAGTTTCAGACTCTCTACATCGTATATATATACCAACTTCAGATGTAGAGACTACGTATAGGAGAATTTGTAACGAATTCCTAGAAGTAAATGCTGGTGGTGGCTTAGTTTCTAATAAAAGAGGCGACTTTCTATTAATCAATAGAAATAACAGGTGGGATCTCCCTAAAGGACATCAGGAGCCAGGTGAAGATATTGAAGTAACAGCTTTAAGAGAGGTTACAGAAGAAACTGGTATTAAAGACTTAATCCTTCAAGATTTAATCTGCATTACTAATCATTGTTATAAAAGAAATGATATTTGGCATCTAAAACATACTTGGTGGTACAATATGCTTTATAACCATCCTGTAGATTTAATTCCACAAAAAGAAGAAGATATATCAAAAGCTGCCTGGGTTGCTAAATCCAGTCTTCCACAATTTCTAAAAAATACTTTTCCTTCAATTATTGAAGTTTTCAAAGAAGCAAAAGTATAATTTCAACTTTTTTTAGTCCAAATTGAAACAAATTTAAAAAAATATCGTACAACACATTAGTCGTCTATACGGTAAAGTGACCGTTTTATTATGACGTTTTTTGAATAATAAACATAATTATATATGAAACTTTCACAATTTCATTTTCATTTTACAAAAGATAAAATTGCTTCAGAGCCACCAAGATGGAGAGACGAATGTAAATTAATGGTACTCCATAAGGATACAGGAGAAATTGAGCATAAACTTTTTAAAGATATTCTTGACCATTTTGAAAAGGGCGATACCTTTGTGTTTAATGACACTAAGGTTTTCCCTGCTAGATTATATGGACATAAAGAAAAAACAAGAGCTGATATTGAGGTTTTCCTGTTGAGAGAACTTAATACTGAACAGCGTCTTTGGGATGTAATTGTAGAACCTGCTAGAAAAATTCGTATTGGCAATAAGCTCTATTTTGGAGAAGATGAAAGTCTTGTTGCAGAAGTAATTGACAATACAACTTCTAGAGGAAGAACTTTACGATTCCTATACGATGGTAGCTACGAAGAATTCAAAGAAACACTTTATAGCTTAGGTGAAACACCAGTACCAAAATGGGTTAAAGAGAAGGTTACAAAAGAAGATCAAGATAATTTCCAAACAATTTATGCAGCTAAAGAGGGTGCTGTTTCTGCTCCTGCTGCAGGCCTCCATTTTAGTCGTGAATTGATGAATAGAATGATTCTAAGAGATATTAATAAGGCTTTCATTACTTCACACATGGGAATTGGGCATTTTAGATCTGTAGATGTTGAGGATCTTTCTAAACATAAGATGGATTCTGAACGTTTAATTATACCTGCAGAAGCTGCTGAACTCATCAACAATACTAAGAGAGAGAAGCACAAAGTACTAGCAGTTGGTGCTACTGTGATTAGAGGTCTAGAAACCTATGTAACTACAAAGAAAGAAATTGACGCTTACGACGGCTGGACTAATAAATTCATTTTTCCTCCATATGAATTCTCTATTCCAGATGCTATTGTATCAAATTTTCACTTACCATCTTCAACAATGTTAATGGCTGTTGCTGCCTTCGGTGGTTATGAAAATGTTATGAACGCCTATGATATTGCAATGGAGCAGGATTATAAGTTTGGCCCATACGGTGATGCACTATTGATTGTGTAGTCGCGACCCTGATGGGCCGTTAGCTAATTGTATAATTAGCAATGCATCGAACTTTTCAACCCCTGTCGCTTCCTAAGAATAAAAAAAAGAAAAAACATAAAAAAAGAGAAAAAGATGGTTTCTGAATATTTCAGAGGCCATTTTTTGTATGTATTTTTGTTCATAGGGACGATGGAAATAATATTGATAAGTTCTTTTTAAAATTTCTACGAACAAATGATTATGGATGAAAATACATACTTGTGCGCTCTAAATCGGATTTTTGGATTTGAACCGAAAATAGGTCTAGCACTACTATCACATTTGGGCAGCGCAAAAGCTGTTTTCAAATTGACAGAACAAGAAAAAAATGAAATTTTAGGTGCTTTTTCTAAATATCGCCATATGCTTTCTGAAGAAGCAGTTGAAAAGAGTGCAAAAGAATTAAACAAAATTAAAAAAGATGGTATTAATTTTTGTGGCTATGCGCAAGAAGGTTATCCTAAAAAATTGATGGAGTGCGAAGATGCTCCTTTAGGACTATATGTAAGAGGTAATCTTCCAAAAGAAATGAAGAACGCCATAGCCATCGTTGGAAGCAGGAATCTAACAATATATGGTCAGGAATGCTGTAAAGACATAGTTAGGGCAATTTCAGAATGTAAAGAAAGTCCAATTATCATTAGTGGTTTGGCATTAGGAACTGATATTGTGGCACACAAAACTGCAAGAGAATGTGGACTTGGTACAATAGGGGTTATGGCAACTGGTCCAGACAAAATATATCCTAGTAGGCATAATCACTTTGCAAAAAATCTAATAAAACAAGATAACTGCGCCCTAGTTACTGATTATCCCCCTGGCACAGAAGCCCTTCCCATACATTTTATTAGAAGAAATAGGATAATAGCTGGCATGTCTGATTCTACTATATTGATAGAATCTAAAATAAAGGGAGGTGGGATGATTACTGCCAGACTTGCTTTTTCATATAATAGAGATGTTTTTGCGCTTCCTGGTAGGATTAATGACCCAATGTCACAAGGCTGCAATTATTTAATTAGAAATGAAATAGCTGCTCCAATAACAGATTATAATGAACTTATAAAAAGCCTTAATCTTAAAAAGGATAATACAAGAAAATTATCAGAACTCAATATAAATCAACTTTATAATGGCATTCTTACTCAAGATAAAATTAAAAAGATTTCACAGATACTATCTATCATAAAAGTAAATCCTGGCACTACATTTAGAGAACTAGAAGAAAATATGCATCTTAACAGTTCAGAAGTTAGAGAGCTAACCTGCATTTTAGAAGCTGATAATATTATTGATATAGATATTTTACAACGTTGCACAATTAAAGTCAGATAAGAACACGATGAAATCAAAACTCTTTATTAACTTTGTCTCTGTTGCACACAGGACATAATAGTAATGAAATTTGTTGACACACATTCTCATTTATATGATACAGCATTTAGTGAAGACATAGATGCTGTAGTAAAGAGAGCTATTGAAAAAGGAGTTACTAAAATAGTATTACCAGACATTGACTCTGAATCAAGAGACTCTATGTTTACTCTAGCAACACAATATCCTAACATTTTTTTCCCTTGTTTAGGCCTACATCCTACTTCTATCAAAGAAAACTGGGAAGAGGAATTTAATGAATTAAGTAAATATCAAGATAAGAAAATCTGGGCTATAGGAGAAATAGGCATTGATGCTTATTGGACTAAAGAATTTCTAGAACAACAGAAAAAGGTTTTTATAGAACAGCTTCATTTAGCACGATACTTAAACCTCCCTGTTATCATTCATTCACGTGAGTCCACAAAAATTATTTTAGATATATTAAAAGATGTAAAACATTTGAATCTAAGTGGTGTATTTCATGCTTATAGTGGGAGTATTGAGTCTTATAGAGAATTACAAAACCTAGGTAATTGGTATATTGGGCTTGGTGGAGTAATAACTTATAAAAGAGCTTCCATTGCAGAAACCCTAAAAGAGATACCTTTAGAAAGGATTGTACTTGAAACAGACTCCCCTTACCTTAGTCCTGTTCCAAAGAGAGGCAAAAGAAATGAGAGCTCATATATTCCATTTATTGCTGATAAAATTGCTGAATTAAAAGAAATTTCAATCGAAGAAGTAGCAGAAATCACAACAAAAAATGCAGAAAATCTATTCAAAATATGACAAATATAAACAAATCTTCAATACTCCTAATTTACACTGGTGGAACCATAGGTATGAAAGAAGACCCTTTCGATCAAACCTTAAAACCATTTGATTTTAGTCAGATACTTGAAGAAGTACCAGAACTTAGAAAGTTTACATATAAAATTGACACCTACACTTTTAACCCCTTAATTGATTCTTCTGATATAGAGCCGAAACTATGGCAAGAAATAGTAGAAGTCATAGAAGAAAAATATGATGAATATGATGGCTTTGTTATTTTGCACGGCACAGATACAATGTCATATTCAGCTTCAACAATAAGTTTCATGATTGAAGGACTTAATAAGCCAGTGATTTTTACAGGAAGTCAGCTCCCAATCGGAAAGGCAAGAACAGATGGAAAAGAAAATCTTATTTCGGCCATTGAAATTGCAGCTGCTAAAGATGAAAAGGGACATGCAGTAGTTCCAGAAGTATGTGTTTATTTTGATAATATGTTGATGCGTGGTAATAGGACCTCAAAATTTAGTTCTGACAACTTTAGAGCCTTTACTTCTGCTAATCTTCCTCCACTTGCAAAAGCAGGAATTACCATAAAATATGATAAATCTGAAATTATTTATCCTAAATCTTGGAAAAACAGGCCAATCTTCCACAAAAACTTAGACTTAAGAGTTGCTATTTTAAAGATACATCCTGGAATAACAGAGGAAGTAGTTAGTGAAATTCTTATTTCAACTGGATCTAGAGCTATAATCTTAGAAACCTATGGTTCGGGGAACGCCCCTTCTAAAGCCTGGTTTATCGATCTTGTAAAAAGAGCTAATGATATGGGAAAAATTCTTCTTAATGTAACTCAATGCATAACAGGTAGCGTGAATATGGATATATATGCAACAGGAAGAACATTAAAAGAAGCTGGCGTAATTAGTGGCTATGATAGTACTACAGAAAGTGCACTTGGAAAACTCTTTTATTTGATGGGGAAATATGAAAATAATGTAGATGTTAAAACAAGACTTTGCGAGGCTCTCAGGGGAGAAATTTCCAAATAATTGTTGATAGTCTAAAATTAAATTACTAAATTGCACCGAATTGTGAGAATATAAGTATTCAGTTCTTAGATAAAGCATTGAAAATTAACTAAATCAATATTTATAAACATTATTAATTAAACACACAAAAACGATTATGAAAAAATTTTTCGTGTTTTTGGCAGTAATTGGCGCAATGGCCTTTTCTGCACAATACGCAGTTGCTCAGGAAGCAACTGAAGAGGCTACACAAGTAATGGACGTAGCTGACCTTTTAGCAGGTACAGGTGAGGATATTCCTCTACACCAATCGCTTAAAACTAGATTTATTGAGGGTGGTCCTGAATTTATGGCAGCAATTATTGCTTGTCTTATCTTAGGTCTAGCTATTGCTATTGAGAGAATCCTTACTTTAACTTTATCAACTACTAATACTAAGAAGCTTCTTGCTAAAGTAGAAGAGGCTCTTAATGAAGGTGGAGTTGAAGCAGCTAAGGCTGTTTGCGCTGATACAAGAGGACCAGTTGCTAGTATTTTCCGTCAAGGTCTTGAGCACTACGATGGTGGACTAGAAGCTGTAGAGAAAAACGTCGTTGCATGTGGTGCAGTTGAATCAAGCGAGATGGAAACAGGACTTTCATGGCTATCACTTTTCATTGCTACTGCAACTAACCTTGGTTTCTTAGGAACTGTTATCGGTATGGTTAATGCGTTTGACGCTATTCAGTCTGCTGGTGATATTTCACCTAACATTGTTGCAGGAGGTATGAAGATTGCGTTGATTACTACCATTGGTGGTTTGATCGTTGCTCTTATTCTTCAAATGTTCTACAACTACATTCTTACTAAGATTGAGTCTCTAACAATGGATATGGAAAGAGCTACCATCGAGTTTGTTGACCTAGTAGCAAAATATACTAACAAATAATTCATCGAAAAATGTACAAGAAAATCTTCAAATGGGCAATGATAGTCTTGATGCTCATCGGTGCAGCTCTAACCATCTATGGTTATGCGACTAACTTCACCGTTAATGATGGAGCACCAGTAGACTATATATTTTATTGGTCGTATTTGATGCTTGGAATTGCTATTGCTGCGATGTTTATTGTTGGTCTTGTTATTGCCGCTATAAATGATCCAAAAAGCTTAATAAAGATTGGTGTTTACCTTGTTGCTGCTGTTGCAATAATAGCTGTAGTATATTTTACAGCTTCTGGCGATCCAGCAATGGGTATGTTAGGTAAACAACCATCTGACACAATTCTCAAGTTAACTGATACGATTCTTAATTTAACTTATTTAATTGCTGGAGTTGCAGCTCTCGTAATTGTAGGTGGAATTATATATACAACTGTATTAAAGAATAAATAATCCAGAATTATGGCTAGAAAAACACCAGAATTAAACGCAACTTCTACGGCCGATATTGCATTCCTCTTGCTTTGCTACTTCCTGATGACCACTACAATGGGACAGGATTCGGGTTTGCAACGTCGTCTTCCTCCTATGCCTGATCCAAATCAGAAGGTGGAGGATCAGAAGGTTAATCGTCGTAACATCATTGTTGTGAAGATTAACTCAGCTGACAGACTTCTTGCTGGTAGCGAGCCAATGGATGTTAGATCTCTAAAAGATAAAATTAAGAATTTCCTTACAAACCCTAATAATGACCCAAATCTTCCAGAAAGAGTACCAACTGATATAGATGGTTTTGGAACTTATCCTGTGTCAAAGGGTGTAATTTCACTTCAAAATGACCGTGGTACAAGCTACCAAGCTTATATCGCTGTTCAAAACGAATTAGTTAAGGCGATCAATGAACTTCGTGATGAATTCTCAATGGCTCATTATGGTAAGAGATATGATCGACTTGATGAAACTCAACAAGAAATTGTAAGAAAGGCAGTTCCTCAGAACATTTCGGAGGCAGAGCCTAAGGACGTAACTAAAAATTAAAGGAGGACAGAATATGAGTATGTTTAGAAAAAAAGAGAAGGCAGAAACCCCTACGTTATCAAGTGCATCAACGTCGGATATTGTCTTCATGTTCTTGTTCTTCTTTATGGTAACTACTAGTATGCGTAGTACCGAAGACAAAGTTATTGTTAAACTTCCTGAAGCTACTGAGATTGCTAAACTTGAAAGAAAGGATTTAGCTCCGACTATTAACATCGGACCACCTACTAAGCATCTTCAACCTCAATTTGGTACCGATGCTCGTATTCAGCTAAATGACTCTTATAAGACAGTTGACGAAATTCGCGACTTTATCGCTGCAGAACGTGATGCAATGAGTGAGGCTGACAGACAGTTTATGACAGTTGCTATTAAAGCTGATGAAAATGTAAGAATGGGTATTATCACAGATGTTAAGCAAGAGCTTCGTAGATGCTCGGCACTTAAAATTTCGTATACGGCGAGAAAACCTGGCGTATAACCATTCTTCTAATCTTACTATATTTACGGGATAACCTTGAAGTTATCCCGTTTTTTTTGGTATCTTTGCCGAGATAGTTAAAACAAATTTCAAGATGGAAAAACTTAAAAGAACCAAGGTAAAAGACCTGCTTAAAACAAAAAGTGGGAAGGAAGTTCTTGCCAAAGGTTGGGTAAGAACCAAGAGAGGAAATAGAAATGTTGCATTTATTGCACTTAATGACGGTTCTACTATAAATAATATACAAATTGTAGTTGATAAAACTAAGGTAGACGAAACCTTGTTAGCTAAGGTTACAACTGGAGCATGTATAGGAGTAGTGGGTGATTTGGTGGATTCTATTGGTGGAGGACAAAATGTTGAAATACAAGCTAAGGAGTTAAAAGTTTATGGAGAATGTGATCCTGTAAGATATCCCCTACAAAAAAAGGATACTTCTTTTGAGTTTCTTAGAACTGTTGCACACCTAAGACCTAGAACAAATACATTTGGAGCAATTTATCGTATTAGACACAACATGGCTTTTGCTATCCACGATTACTTCAATAGCAAAGGTTTTGTGTACATGCATACTCCAATTATCACTAGTTCTGATGCTGAAGGAGCTGGACAAATGTTTACAGTAACTAGCCTAGATATGGAAAATCTTCCACGCACTAAGAGTGGAGAAGTTGATTACAAACAAGATTTTTTTGGAAAAGAAACTCATTTAACTGTTAGTGGACAGCTTGAAGGAGAACTTGGAGCTTTGGCTCTAGGTGAAATTTATACCTTTGGTCCTACTTTTCGTGCAGAAAATTCTAATACTCCACGACATTTAGCTGAGTTCTGGATGATTGAACCTGAAATGGCTTTTGCCGACATTCAGGACAATATGGACCTAGCAGAAGATTTTATCAAGCATCTTGTTAAATATGCTCTAGACAACTGTAAAGAAGATCTTCAATTCTTAAATGACAGATATGATAATGAACTTATTGCTCGCTTAGAAGGTGTTATAAATACAGAATTTGTGCGTCTAACTTATACTGAAGGAGTGAAGATTTTAGAAGAGTCAGGAGCTGAATTTGAATATCCAGTAGGTTGGGGCATTGATCTTCAAAGTGAACATGAAAGATATCTTGTAGAAAAACATTTCAAGAAACCAGTCATACTTACTGACTACCCTAAGGAGATTAAAGCCTTCTATATGAAACAAAACGAAGATGCTAAGACAGTGCGTGCCATGGATGTTCTTTTCCCTAAAATTGGCGAAATTATAGGTGGCTCTGAGAGAGAGGCTTCGTTAGAAAAATTGGAAGCAAGAATAAATGAAGCTGGTATGGATAAGAAAGGTTTGGATTGGTATCTTGATACAAGACGCTTCGGTTCTGCTCCACACAGTGGTTTTGGTCTTGGTTTTGAGAGATTACTACTATTTGTAACAGGGATGAGTAATATTAGAGATGTAATTCCTTTCCCAAGAACACCTAAGAATGCTGAATTTTAACTAACCAAATAATAAAAACATGATTATAGGAATAGCAGGAGGCTCTGGCTCTGGAAAAACAACTGTTGTAAAGGCGATTACTAATAGACTAAAAGAAAGGGTTATCGTTATACCACAAGACTCGTATTATAAAGACTTAAGTCACTATACTGCAGAGCAAAAAAAGGAACATAACTTCGACCATCCCGATTCAATTGATTTTGAGTTGCTTAGAACCCATATAAAAGAATTGAAAGAAGGTAAAACAGTTGAACAGCCAGTTTATTCCTATATTACTTGTGCCCGTTCGCAGACTGAAACGATAACAGTAGAACCTGCAGATATAATAATTATAGAAGGTATACTAATATTTACAGAGCCAAAACTACGCAAATTAATGGATATTAAAATCTTCGTTGATGCTGACGATGATGATAGACTAATGCGTGTAATATGTAGAGATATAGCAGAGAGAGGAAAGACTATAGAGAATGTTATTGAAAGATACACAAAGACAGTTAAACCAATGTACCTTCAATTTATAGAACCTAGTAAAAGATATGCTGACTTGATAATTCCGCAAGGTGGACATAATAAAGTTGCTATTGATATTATTTCTGCAACAATAGAGAAAGAATTACAAAAAAGATAAATTGAGCAAGTTTAGGAAAGAAAATAAGGTGGGTTTGTTAATCACGGTGGCGTTTCATCTCATCGTGATTATTATTGCATTGGCCTATCAAATCGATGCTAGTCTTAAAAGAGAAGAGACCTTTGTGCTTGACTTTTCTAAACAAGAAGAAATAGAAAGAAGGGAACAGCAAGAAAAATTAGAGACCGAAATCACTGGCCAAGTAGATGCTCTTATTGCTAAAGCGCTTGCATCTCAATCTAATATGAAAAATATAGCAGTAAATGCAGGTAAGGATGGCCAACTAAAAGACGATAGAGGAACCAATGCTGATGAACTTTATAAACAAGCAGCAAAAGTTCAAGAAAAACTTAGAACAGAGAAAACCACTATTGCTATAGAGGAAACAAGTGATATTGGTAAAGATAAACCAACTAAAGTAGAAACTAAAAAAGGCCCTGAATATTCAGGACCTTCTGTACTTTCTTATGACCTCGGAGGCAGAAGAGGTATAGATTTAAAAATACCTGCATATAAATGCTATGGTGAAGGTAAGGTAAGCGTTGCAATCACAGTAAACCGTGCAGGAAAAGTTTTAAATGCCCAAGTAATCGAAGGGGTTTCATCTGATGACCCTTGTCTAAGATCTTTTGCTGTAAGAGCTGCCCGATTGTCCACATTCGAGAGTTCAAGTTCTGCCCCAGAAAGGCATCAAGGAACTATTCTTTACGGTTTTATAGCTCAATAAGACACTACTGAAGGGTGATTTAGAGCTATATTTATTGCTTCATCTACAGGCAAATAGAACCTATAAAAAGCTTCTTCATTTAATTTAGAATATCTACCCACTAAAGCTTTTAACTGTGGTATTAAATAAGGTAGAGTCTCCTCCCATTCTCCTGGCTTAGGGCTTATATTATCTACATTCTTAGCATAAGTTCTAAACTGCGAACCAAGATTAAGTGAATTCAAATAAGTTTCTAATTCTGGATAATTATCTATTTCAACTAATTTTGTTCTATACTTATCAAAAATATAAGAAGAGAACCTTAATATAGTCGATTTCTTCGAAGCTTGCATGAAATAACTAGTAGCCTTTGTTGTATCAATAGGAACAAAAATATCTGGGATTATACCACCCCCACCATAGACTTCTCTTCCCTTCAAAGTATAATAGACTGCTGAAGAATCAACTTTTATACTATCAGCATCGAAGAGTTCACCATGAGCATATCTTTCATAAAAGTCATAGGCATAGGCTTTACCTTCGTAAGGCTTTTGAATACAACGACCAGAGGGTGTATGAAAACGCGCAACTGTTAAACGTATACCTGAGCCATCTGTAAAATTAATAGGCTCCTGCACTAAACCTTTACCAAAGGATCTCCTACCTACAATTACTCCCCTATCATTGTCCTGAATAGCTCCAGCAAAAATTTCACTAGAAGAAGCAGAGCCTTCATTTATAAGTACAGAAAGCTCAATATCTTGAAGACTACCCTTTCCATTTGCCTTATAATCTTCTTTTTTCCTATTAAGGCCCTCCATATACACAATCATGCTTTCTTTAGGAAGAAACTCATTAGATAAGTACATGGATTGGTCAAAATAACCTCCAGTATTATCTCTTAAGTCAAAAATAAGACGTTTCATTCCTTTTGAAAGTAATTTGTCTTTTGCCTCTATAAATTCGTCATAGGTTGTACGAGTAAACTTTGTAAGCTTAATATAAGCTGTTGTATCATTAAGCATAAAAGCTGCATCGATACTATTTACTGGTATTTTTCCTCTTTTTATTTCAAAAGGAATTAAAGTGTTGTTTCTTTTAACTACAAGATTAACCTTGGTTCCTGCTGGACCTTTCATTAATCTCACCATTGAATCTTGGTGAGTCTCAGTTCCAGCAATTACCTTATCATCAACTTTGATAATCCTATCTCCTTTATTCAAACCTGCTTTCTCAGAAGGACCACCTGGAATAACAGATAAGACAATAGCTGTATCATTTGGAACATTAAATTGAATACCAATGCCCTCAAAGTTTCCCGCTAATTCTAAATCTGATTCTATTAATTCTACAGGAGGTAAATAGGTCGAATGTGGATCTAAGGTAGTTAGAGCTGCCTGAATAGCTGCATCTGTCATTGATTTCATATCAATGGTGTCCACATAATTCCTTTCAACCTCTTGTAATATGAGATTAAGTTTTCTCCATTTATTATAATCTCCATCAAACTTTTTTTGAGGGTAGATTATACCATAATATAATGAAGAAAGAAGCACTCCTATAATAACCGCAAGGAGTGCTATTAACAAAGTTGTATTAAATCTTTTCATTAATCCGCTCTTTCTACTTCAATTCCTGCTATTTTTAATAAATCTATTCCATCAGTAAGTCTATATTCATCTCGATAGACTACTCTTTTTATACCTGACTGAATAATAAGCTTTGCACATTCTATACAGGGTGAAGCTGTTACATATAGAGTTGCACCTTCACTACTATTACCCGATTTCGCAACCTTAGTAATTGCATTAGCTTCTGCATGAAGGACATAGGGTTTAGTGGCCCCTGTTTCATCTTCACATTTATTTTCAAATCCAGACGGAGTACCATTGTATCCGTCTGAAATTATCATTCTATCTTTAACAATCAAAGCTCCAACTTGACGACGTTTACAATAGGAATTTTTTGCCCAAATAGCTGCCATTTCCAAATAACTGCAGTCAAATTGTCTTTGTTTTGCTAATTTTTCTTCCTCTGACTTCATTTTACCTTTGATATAAATATCTCTTAATACTCTTCTTAGGAGTTCTCTCAAAGTCTTCTGGCAAAATTTCCACCTTGCTAACTCTCTGATAAGCAGGCAATTCCTTATTAAGAGTAGTCACAAGATGATTAATATGTTCCTCTAGTTGCACTCTATTCATACCATCTGCCTGTCCCTGATTGAAGTCTGGATAAATAATCGCTGTTAATTTACCTTCATCCTCAACCACTAGAGAATCAATCACATAAGCAACGTTATTTAAAACTGTTTCAATCTCCTCAGGATAAATATTCTGTCCTGAAGGTCCTAAAATCATACATTTCGAACGACCCTTTATGAAGAGATAACCATCACTGTCTATAACACCAATATCACCTGTCTTAAACCAACCGTCTTCTGTAAATGATTCTTTCGTTGCCTCTTCATTGTTATAATAGCCAAGGAAAACATTAGCTCCCCTAACCAATACTTCACCAGCAACGTTTTCTGGATCCGAAGAATCAATCTTTATTTCCATATTAGGTGCTGCCTTACCACAAGAATATAACTTAGTAGTCTTCCAATCATCATAAGCAATAATTGGAGCACATTCTGTCATACCATAACCCACTGTGTAAGGGAACTTCATCTTTCTAAAGAAAGTTTCCACTTCTTTATTGAAAGCCGCACCTCCAATAATTACTTCCTCAAATTCACCACCAAAAGCAGCCATTAGCTCTGTACGAATCTTCTTAAGAATAACTTGGTCAAGAATAGGAAGCCTCAATAACACCTTAATTCCTTCTTTATCTATAACAGGTTTTAACTTACTCTTATAAATTTTCTCAATAATCAATGGAACTGCAATGACTACATATGGTTTCACTTCAGCAAAAGCCTGTAAAATAATCTTTGGACTAGGCACTCGTGTTAAGAAATGGACGTGAGCACCAACTAACATCTCATATAAAAACTCGAACATCATTCCATACATATGAGCAGTTGGTAACATTGCAACTACTTTAGCAGTATTATCCAAACCAGGATAAACTTTTCCTGCAAAAAGTATATTCGAAAGTACTGCTCTATAAGGAATCATAACTCCTTTAGAAAATCCAGAGGTTCCTGATGTATAGTTAATAATAGCTAGCTCATCTGCAGAATCTTCATAATAATCTAGAGATTCTGGAGTAAAGCTCATTGGATATTTTTTACCAAAAAGTTCATTTAAATGCTCTCGTGCATCTGTTATTAATTCACTTTTTGCATATAAGAGTTTAAAAGAATTTACCTGAATAATGGCTTGTAAATCAGGCATTTCTGATTCTAATAAACCCTCCCATACAACATCGTCAACAAAAAGGACTTTTGCTTCTGAATGATTTACTAAATGGTGGATGTTTCCTGGTTTAAATTCATGTAAAATTGGTACTGGTACAGCTCCATATGTTAACGCTGAAAGGAAAGCTACACCCCAATTTGCTTGATTTCTAGAACAAATGGCAACTTTGTCACCCTGAACTAATCCACAATTCTCATACATTATATGAAGCTTAGCTATTCTACGAGCTATGTCCCTATAATGCAGGGTTATACCTTGGTAATTCGAAAGAGCTGGTCTATCCCAATTTTCAACTATACTCTTTTGAAAAATTTTGTTAACTGATTGAAACTGCATGAAATTATAAATTAATGTTTTCTAATTCAATTTTTCCTTTAAGTTCTTTGATTGGCTCACCACCATAGAACGAATATATTAAAGTTTGTTTTTGGGTATATACTACCCAATTACTATTATTATTTTTTTTCAATCTTTCTGGCATAGCTATTATACTTTCTTTTGGTGCTATACCTTTCCAAGGATTCGGTTTTTGGCCCCTCATGTTATACATATGAATAGTGTTATCCTTATGTAGAACCATGATATTATATCTTTTATTTCCATTGAAATCATAAGCATCTGGACCTAATTCAATATCAGATTTTAAATCTACAGGGAAACCAGATACAACTCTTCCTAATCTATCGTAGAGATAAATTTTTGAACCTGCTGCAAAAAGAAATTGCAATCTACCATTAGCATAATAATCAATAGTAGACACCCTGCCACAAATAGATTCATTAAACGCAACTTGCCAAGAAATTTTCCCGTTTTCATCTATGAGCATCAATGAATTATCATCCAACTGTTCAAAAATATTCATTTTACCCGTAGCTGAATTTTTGACCTCAAATGAAGTCTGTTTTGCTTCTAGATTGTCCTCCTGTTTCAGATTCTCAACTAAATGAGTCTCATGCTGAGTTGAATCGCCTGGCTCCGTCAAAAGACTATCTGCAAGCATCTCTTCTGTACTTGTATCGTTAGATGCAAAGAAGCCATCGTGACTTACATCTCGATATAGAAAATAAACAGAAATGGCAATTCCCAGGACCATAATCAAGAGAACTACCAAATAGATAATTAAAGATTTCTTTTTCATTTTACAGCTATAGCTTCAATTTCTACCTTAACCCCTAAAGGTAAAGCAGCTACTGCATAGCATGCACGTGCAGGCTTATCACCAGTAAAATACTGAGCATACACTTCATTCACAGCACCAAAATTAGCAATATCGTCAAGCAGAACAGTAGTTTTCACAACATTATCATAAGTCATACTCGCCTCTTTAAGTATAGCTCCAATATTTGTAAGACATTGGTGAGCTTGAGCTTGAATATCTTCTGGTATCGAACCATCAGCAGGAACTACAGGTATTTGTCCTGAAATATAGAGTGTTCCCCTAACTTCAATCGCTTGCGAATACGGACCAACTGCCTTAGGTGCATTTTCTGTTGCTATAATCCTTTTCATATTGTGTTTTTATTTAAACTTCTCTTTTATGATTTCAAACAACGATAGAATCGCTACAATAATTATGCAAATTTAACAAAAAAGGACATAAAACAAAAAGAGGAAGCAATCATTTGATTACTTCCTCTTGTAGCCCCGGGCAGAATCGAACTGCCATCTACGGTTTAGGAAACCGCTATTCTATCCGTTGAACTACAGGGCCATTAGAAAAAAGGCTGATTACTCAGCCTTTTTTTCTATAATCTGACGACCTCTGTAATAGCCACACTCTGGGCAAACTCTGTGATATAGTGTCGCTGCACCACAGTTTGAGCAAGTAGATAGCGTAGGTAATACAGCTTTGTCATGTGTTCTTCTTTTGTCACGTCTCTGCTTAGAAGATTTACGTTTTGGATGTGCCATTGTTTTATATTTTTAATTATTATTAATTCTTAAATAAATCTTTCAAGGATGCAAATGGATTGTCTTCCTGCTGTTCTTCTTCAAGTTCTTCTTCTGTTTCTTTTTGGATTTCGTTTTCCTTGAAACCCATTAGATGCTTTAATATTTCTGGATTACATTCTCCTTCTGGATGAACTCGCTGAATTGGCAAAGAAAGGTAGACATAATCATAGATAACTTGTCTCATATCTAAGTCTGCAGCATCTTGCTCTAAAAATACAAGCTCCCTATCTTCCACAGCATCTGATAACTCAGAATCCTCTAAGTTGTCGAAATCTTCTTCATCTTCAGCAAATTCTTCTATTCCATATTTAACAGAAAGTCTTATATCAACTTCTATTGGTATATTTAAAGGCTCAAGACATCTGTCACATTCAATAGTAATATATCCATCCACCTGACAATCTATACCAATATACGTTCCTGACTTTTCTGCTATCGCTTCTACTTGAAGCTCTGCATCTAAAATCTCAGAATTATCAAAATATTCGAAGAACTCTTTATTAACAAACCAGGAAAATTGGGTCTTCCCAGTAACTAACCCATTTATAGGTATTAAAAAATTCTCATTCATATTGACCAATAAACAGATTTGAGCCTGCAAAGTTAACAATTTTTTTTAGACTATCAAAAATTCTATTGTCTTTTTCTATCTACCTCTTTTAATAGGATTTTTCTAATTCTCATAGACTTTGGAGTAACCTCAACCAGTTCATCTTCTTGTATATATTCTAGGGCTTCTTCTAATGAAAAAACAATAGGAGGTGGAAGCATAACTTTCTCATCGCTTCCTGCAGCACGAATATTTGTCAACTTCTTTGTCTTACAAATATTTATATTGAGATCTAACTCCCTGGAATGTTCTCCAACTACTTGTCCCTCATAGATTTCAACACCTGGGTCTATAAAAAACCTTCCCCTATCTTTGAGTTTATCCATTGAGTATGCAACCGAAACACCTGTCTCCAAAGAAACCAAAGAACCATTTACTCTATGTTCAATTTCACCTTTATAAGGTTCATAACCTTTATATCTATGTGCAACAACCGCCTCACCTTGAGAAGCAGTCAATAAATTACTTCTTAAGCCTATGAGACCACGAGCAGGAATATCAAACTCTAGATGGGTCCTTTCTCCTTTGCTTTGCATATGAATCAAAGCTGCTTTCCTACGAGTTGAAATCTCTATTACTTTTCCAACAAACTCCTCTGGCACATCCACCGTGAGATTTTCAATTGGCTCACAACGCACTCCATTGATAACCTTATCCAAAACTTTTGGCTGCCCCACTTGAAGCTCAAAACCTTCACGACGCATAGTCTCTATGAGGACAGATAAATGAAGAACACCACGACCATGCACAATGAATGAATCCGCATTTGCTCCTGGTTTAACCCTAAGAGCCAGATTCTTCTCTAATTCTTTCTCCAAACGCTCTTTTAGATGTCTAGAAGTTACATATTTCCCTTCACGACCAAAGAAAGGTGAATTATTAATACAAAAAAGCATACTCATGGTTGGCTCATCTACTGAGATTGGTGGAAGTGGTTCAGGATGTTCAAAATCTGCGACTGTATCACCAATTTCAAAATCATCTAAACCAACAACTGCACAAATATCTCCACATTGAACTTTATCAATTTTTGACTTACCTAAACCATCAAACACCATTAATTCTTTGATTTTCTGCTTTTGCATAATATCATATCTCTTGCACAGATTGATATTCATTCCTGCCTTTAATTCTCCTCTGGTTACTCTGCCGATGGCAATTCGTCCCATATAAGGTGAATATTCCAATGAAGAAATCAACATCTGAGGTGTACCATCTTTTATTTTTGGAGCAGGGATGACTTCGAGAATTGTATCCAATAAAACTGTAATATCATTAGTTTGCTGCTTCCAATTATATGACATCCAGCCTTGTTTTGCGCTTCCAAAAACTGTTCGGAAATCTAATTGGTCTTCTGTTGCTCCTAATTCAAACATCAAATCAAAAACCTCTTCCTGTACTTCTTCTGGACGACAATTTGGTTTATCTACCTTATTAACAACCACAACAGGTTTTTTACCCATTTCAATAGCTTTTTGTAGCACATATCTCGTCTGAGGCATACAACCTTCAAAAGCATCTACTAGAAGGATTACTCCATCCGCCATATTCAAAACGCGTTCAACCTCTCCACCGAAATCACTGTGGCCAGGAGTATCTATCACATTGATTTTCACTCCCTTATAATTAACAGAAACATTTTTTGCTAAAATTGTAATACCTCTTTCTCTTTCAAGATCATTATTATCCAGAATCAATTCCCCTGTTTTATCTTGTTCTCTCACAAGATGTGCTTGATAAATCATTCTATCCACTAATGTGGTTTTTCCATGATCGACGTGAGCTATAATTGCGATATTTCTGATATTTGTATTTGTTTTCATAACTTTAATAAGATTAAAACCTTTTCCCCATTAAGGCTGCTCAGATTATTCAAAAGAAAAGGCGTGCAAAATTAGTAATTTTTTTTATTTTTGCAGCGATTTAAATCATACAATATACTATAGCTATGAAAAAAGACATGATTGTCATTTTAGACTTAGGAAGTCAAGAAAACACAGTTCTAGCAAGAGCTATACGCGAACTAGGTGTTTACAGTGAGATTTATCCACATGATATCACATCAAAAGAACTTAAAGCTCTTCCTAACGTTAAAGGTATAATTATCAATGGTGGACCTAACAATGTAATAGACGGTGAAGAAATAGATGTTTTGCCTGAAATCTACAAAGCAGATATCCCTATTATCGCTGCTGGCCATGATAAAGCCCTATGTGAAATTAAGTTAGAAGAATTTACAAATGACCAAGAAGCTATTAAAACAGCTGTAAAAAGTTTTGTTTTCGATACTTGTAAAGCTGAAGCTAACTGGAATATGAAAAACTTCGTAGCAGATCAAGTGGCTCTTGTACGTGAGCAAGTTGGAGACAAAAAAGTTCTTTTAGCCCTTTCTGGAGGAGTAGATAGCTCAGTAGTAGCTGCTTTATTGCTTAAGGCTATAGGAAAAAATCTAGTCTGTGTCCATGTCAACAATGGACTTATGCGTAAAGGAGAGTCTGAAAAAGTAGTCGAAGTCTTTAGAAATCAGCTTCTTGCAAATCTCATATATGTAGATGCAACTGATAGGTTTTTAAGTAAATTAGAAAATGTTGGAGACCCTGAAAAGAAAAGAAAAATCATTGGAGAAGAATTTATAAGAGTTTTTGAAGAGGAGGCTCGTAAACAAGATGGTATTGATTTCCTTGCTCAAGGAACTATATACCCTGATATTGTAGAAAGTGGGACTAAAACGGCTAAATGCGTAAAATCCCATCATAATGTGGGTGGTTTGCCTGAAGATCTTCAGTTTGAACTTATAGAACCACTTAGACAATTATTCAAAGATGAAGTTCGTGAATGTGGATTAGAATTAGGCCTTCCTCATGATATGGTGTTCCGTCAGCCATTCCCTGGCCCAGGTCTAGGAGTACGCTGCCTTGGAGTTATTACAAAAGAAAGACTTGAAGCGATAAGAGAATCTGATGCAATTCTTCATGAAGAATTTAAGAAAGCAGGACTTGATAAAAAAGTATGGCAGTATTTTACTGTTGTTCCTAACTTTAAGTCAGTTGGTGTTAGAGACAATGCTCGTTCCTATGAATGGCCTGTTATCATTCGCGCTGTCAATACTGTTGATGCAATGACAGCAACTATTGAACAAATTGAATGGCCTATTTTGCTAAAGATTACGGACAGAATCCTAAAAGAAGTTCCAAATGTCAATCGCGTCTGCTACGACCTCTCACCAAAACCATCAGCAACTATAGAATGGGAATAAGACTTAGGTATTTTCGGAGGATAATGCCTTTGCGATTGGTTTGAATGATGAATGGTAAAGAAGATAAGTCGAAAGATTCTAACAACAAATCTGCAAGCTCTGGCTTATCTTCTATTAATTTGTCAAGATTGACCATAAAGACTTGAATACCATGAGCTTTTGATAAAGACTTTGCTGCTTCTTTTTCTTTATCACATATTTTACACCCTTCTGTGTAAAAGAGAATGTAATTTTCTTTACCTCTAAGCCTATGTAAATATCTTGTAACATTCCTAGCCTTTCCATTTTTAAGAAGAGTTCCTCTTAACTTTGGAGCCTTGATTTTTGAACCATAGGGAGGCATAGAAACCAGTTCAGACATTATTTTAGCCATACCTACCACCTTTAGGCTATCAGCTTCAGTTGTCCAAATATCATCTCTTGTCAATATCCATTTTTGAGCTATCTCTCCCAAGGCTAATTTATATTGCTCCCCATGTTGGCCCACAAGATAATATAACAAGTCCCCCATCAGCTGCTTATAGGCCTGAACATTATTGGGTAAAGTTTGTTTTTCAATACTGTGAGCAAAGTCAAGAATATCTTTAGAAGATAAAACCTTTCCAAAAGAAGAAAAATATTTATTATAAAACTCTGTAGATGCTTCGGAACCATAATTATAATTTTCTCGCGCTTCAAGCTGCTTCAAAAGTTCCTCAAGTGCTGAAGTGTCCAAGCCTCGCCCCACTATAATACCCTGAGCATCAACCAAGAACATCTTGGGAGACTCTAAAACCCCATATTTTCTTTGATAATCAGAATCAAAGTTGGGATCCCAATAATGCTCAATTTGACAATATAAATCCGAACCCAAATCACCTTCTGAGTTCAAATTAAACTTAAAAAATTTCTCCTCAACATAAGACTTCCATGCTTCCTTATTATCTCCCATATAAACGGCATAAAGAAAAAGGTTAGACCCTTTTTTCTGCATAAACCTTGAAAGCAGAAGAGTTTCAAGCTCGCATTTTGGGCAAGAGCTACTGTAGAAATAGAGGATGTAATATTTACTTGAAGAATCTGAAGAATTTGAAGAATCTTGCCCTTTTGAACTACTAGCAAATAGAACCTTTGCCACCCCATTAATGTCCTCCATATGTAATTCTGGTGCCTTACATCCCAAGAGGGACTGCCTGTTAAATTCTGCAAAGATTTTAGCACCCAAAAGACTAGCCTCATCAAGAGCTACTTTTTTATTAGCAAACCAATTATCATAAATATGGATTGCAACGGCCTCAAAACCCATTATTGGGGATTTTGCATAATAGTCATAGAGCCAAAGAGCCACTTCTTTCTGGATCAAAGTATCAGTACAAGTCTCAATTAAAAAATCTGTTTCCTGCTTTTGGGACTCTAGGCTTGTATGTTTAATAGCAGACACATATTCCTCTAACTTGCCAATCAAACTTGGACTTTGGGCAGAAAGAGTAAATCCAAGAAAAGAAAAAGCAAGAAGTAAAAATATATGCCTAAACTTCTTCATAAAATTGTTTTTAAAAAGACTCTCACGTCGGTACTATGTCCCTCCTCAGAGTGACAAGGTATTAAAGTTTTACGTTGTCTGGAACAAATAGGCTTATGTCACCACCGTGTTTAAGAAGGTCGCGTACTGCTGTAGAAGAAATATGAGCGAATTCCTGGGCAGTTGGGATAATTATAGTTTCAATGTCTGGAGCCAATTTTCTATTAGCATCAGCTATTGATCTTTCTGTTTCAAAATCAATCATATTTCTTACTCCTCTAATGATATGATTTACTCCTAATTCACGACAAAGTTCAATAGTAAGATTGTTATATACAACTATCCGGACTCCTTCAAGACCAGCTGTAGCCTCTTTAATAATCTCCACTTTTCTTTCATCAGAAAAATATGATCTCTTATCAATATTCTCTCCAATTGCTATGACAATTTCATCAAACATAGTCAAAGCTCTCTTTAGAATATTCAAATGACCTGCTGTAAAAGGATCAAAAGACCCTGGGAATACTGCAACACGTTTTTTCATAATATATATTTATAATTGCCAATTAATAGGACTCTTGCCCTGACTGGTTAAAATTTGATTTGTTTTAGAAAAATGTTTACAACCAAAAAATGCTCCCCTTGCCAAAGGAGAAGGATGAGCAGCTTTAAGAACATGGTGTTTAGATGTATCAATTAAATCTGACTTAGTACGCGCATAAGCACCCCAAAGCAAGAAAACCACACCAGAACAATTGTCTGAAATATATTTAATTACAGCATCTGTAAACTCTTCCCAACCTATTTTTCTATGAGATGTCGGCTGACCTGCAGCTACGGTTAAAATAGCATTTAATAAAAGTACTCCCTGCTCTGCCCATGACTCTAAATTGGGTCTTCCACTCATTTTTACATCCAAATCATCCTCTATTTCTTTAAAAATATTTTTTAAAGAAGGTGGAGCAGGTATATTATCTGGCACAGAAAAAGATAAGCCCATAGCCTGACCTGGTCCGTGATAAGGGTCTTGCCCAAGTATAACCACTTTTACCTTATCCAGAGGAGTCAGTTCAAAAGCCTTAAAGATTTGACTGCCAGGAGGATAAATTCTTTCTCCATTTGCCTTAGCATCTTTAAGAAAACGCACTAAAGAAGCGAAATATGGTTTTTCAAATTCGCTCTTTAATGCGCTTTTCCAAGATTGTTCTATTTTAACATCCACTATTCAAAAATGTAATCTATTACATCATCTATTGTATTCACATAGACAAAGGTAAGACCTTTTATGTAGATTCCCTTAATATCCTCAACATCTTTTCTATTCTCCTCAGATATTACTATAGTATGGATACCTGACCTCTTTGCAGCAAGAATCTTTTCTTTAATTCCTCCAACAGGAAGCACTTTTCCACGTAAAGTCATCTCTCCAGTCATTGCCACTCCCGATTTTATCTTCTCTTTACGAAAAGCAGATACCATAGAACTAACCATAGTAATACCTGCTGATGGACCATCCTTAGGTACAGCACCTTCTGGCACATGCACATGAACATCCGTTTTTTCAAATTCTTTATAAGAAACCTTAAGCAATTCTGGATGTGCCTTTAGATATTGATAAGCAATTGTTGCTGACTCCTTCATCACATCACCCAAACTACCTGTCATTGACAAATTAGCCTTACCCTTACTGATAGAAGTCTCTACAAAAAGAATTTCTCCGCCAAGAGCTGTCCATGCTAATCCTGTTACAACCCCAGGTGCCTCATTACCTTGCTGTTTATCACGAGTGTATTTTGGTAAACCAAGATACTCAAGCAAATGTTCCTTCTTGATAGAAGCAAGACGTTCTTCATCTAATGCAATCTTTTTTGCAGTCACTCGCGCTAGTTTTGCAATTTGTCTTTCTAGGCCACGAACTCCTGACTCATGAGTATATTGCTCAATAATTGCCTCTAAAGCTGACTTAGTAATCTTAAGCTGAGATTTCTTCAATCCATGCTCCTTAATCTGTTTAGGGATTAAGAAGTCTGTTGCAATCGACATCTTTTCTTCAGCCAAATAACCTGTAACAGGTATCATCTCCATACGGTCTCTGAGAGCATGCTGAATCGTAGAAGTATTATTTGCAGTAGTTATAAATAAGACATTTGATAAATCATAATCTATATCTAAGTAATTGTCATGGAAAGCAGTATTCTGTTCAGGATCCAAAGCCTCCAATAAAGCAGAAGATGGATCCCCTTTAAAATCACTCTTAAGCTTATCTATCTCATCTAAAACAATTACAGGATTCGAAGTACCTGCACGATTAATTGCATTTAAAATCCTACCTGGAAGTGCGCCTACATAAGTTTTCCTATGACCTCTAATCTCTGACTCATCATTTACACCACCGAGAGCAATCCTTACATATTTTCTACCAAGTGCTCTCGCTACTGACTTACCCAAACTAGTCTTCCCCACACCTGGAGGCCCATACAAACATAGAATAGGAGACTTCATATTTCCCTTAAGTTTCAAAACAGCAAGGTATTCTATGATTCTCTCCTTAACTGTTTCAAGCCCAAAGTGATCTTCATCTAAAATCTCTTGAGCATGCTTTAAGTCGAGATTATCTTCTGACATCTCCCCCCATGGAAGATCAAGCATGAATTGTATATAATTGTACTGAATGCTATAATCTGGAGAACTTGGATTATATCTTTCTAACTTGGTAATCTCTTTGTCAAAAATTTCCTGCACCTCAGCTGACCATTTCTTTTTCTCAGCACGAGCCCTTAATTTTGCAAACTCCTCAACATCGTCCATCCCTAATTCTTCTTGGATTGTCCTAAGTTGATTACTTAAATAATACTCTCTTTGCTGCTGATCAATCTCACTTTTTACTTTGAGGTTAATATCTTGCTTAATTTTCAATAGTTCAATCTGAGTATCGAGAATAGTAAGTAAATCCATTCCCCTTTGCATTAAATCACTAATTGCAAGAAGCTTAACCTTATCCAAAAAGTTATCTACTTCAATAGTTGTTGCAATAAAATTTACCAAAAACTCAAATGAATCAATACTCTTTAGTGCAGAAGCTCCCTCACGGATAGACATTGGCATTGCAGACATTTTCAAAACTTGAATTGTCCTTTCTTTCAATGACTCTGCTAACATCTTAGCATTTTTGTCTGTAGGCTCAGGAATTATATCCCTATGATATACTACCTCAGCCATCATATATGGGTTTTCAGCTACTACCTTAATGAGTTCAAATCTTGCAAAACCTTGAAGTATGGCTGTAATTGTGCCATCAGGCATTTGAAGAGTCTTGATTATCTTTGCAATCGTGCCATATTTATATAAGTCTGATTGTTTTGGATCCTCAACTGCTAAATCATTTTGAGGAACTGTACCAATGAAAGCATTAGTACGCTCTGCATCCTTTATTAATTTCACTGATTTGTCCCTACCAATTGTAATAGGGAAAACAGCCCCTGGAAATAAAGCTGCATTTCTAAGAGCTAAAATCGGTATAGAATTTGGCAATTGAGCTACATCAATTGGGCCTCCACCCTCTCCCTGTACTACTGGGATAATACTCACTTCCGCTCCCAATTGAGACAACATTTCATTAAAATTCTTCATCTTTATATCGTAAATTTAAAATTTCACATATACACTGCCAATTTGGCAGAATTCGTCTAAATCTATTTCGGCACATATATATGGTCAATGTTTATGCCAAAAATATTATTTTCTGACATAAAACGTGTAAAAGATTAGAAATCATTTATATTTAGTGATAGAATTTTGATTTTTAAAAAAATAGCTCTATTTTTGTCAGATATGTTGTAAGAAATAAAATAAAAGAATAATATTATGACTAAAGCAGAAATTGTAAATGAGGTTGCAAAGGTAACCGGTGTTGAGAAAACTACTGTACAAACAGTTATAGAGGAGTTTATGGAGACTGTAAAAGATTCTCTTATCAAGGGTGAACCTGTTTATCTTCGTGGCTTCGGTAGCTTTATTATAAAGCACAGAGCTGAAAAAGCAGCTAGAAACATTAAGAAAAATACAACAATTATTATCCCAGCTCACAATATCCCAGCATTCAAACCTGCTAAGGCTTTTGTGGATGAGGTAAAAAAGCAGAAATAATTTAACCTTAAATTTTAAATAATATGCCAAACGGAAGGAAGCATAAAAGAAGTAAGATGGCTACTCATAAACGTAAAAAACGCTTACGTAAAAATAGACACAAGAAGAAGAAATAATTCTTCAGTGTCTGCCATTTTAGCAGTCTGCTAAAAATGAGGCCGACCCAGTGGTCGGCCTATTTATTTAACTGGTCAAAAAGACCTGATTACAAGGGTCTAAAAGACCGAAAAGTTCTTAAAAAATAACCAATGGAATCTGAAAAAGATCTAATTATCGACGCAAGTTCAACAGAAGTTACAATCGCGCTAATGAAAGATGGTAAGCTGATTGAACTAAACAAAGAGTCCAGCGTTGGTAATAGTTTTTCTGTAGGTGATGTATACCTTGGAAAAGTAAAAAAGCTATTACCTTCATTAAACGCTGCTTTTGTTGATATCGGAGACGAAAAAGAAGGTTTCATACACTATCTAGACTTAGGCTTGTACTTCAATGCTTTTGATGAATTTGTTAAAAGGACGAATACAAATACTAACAATAAAAGCCTATACTCTAATATCAAGCTAGGCCCAATATTGGAAAAAGAAGGACGAATTGAAAATGTCCTATCTCCAGGCCAGATGATAATGGTACAGATAGTTAAAGAACCTATTTCAACAAAAGGATCACGACTGACTGCAGAAATTTCATTGGCAGGAAGAAATATTGTACTACTCCCCTTTGCTGGGAAAGTGAGTGTATCACAGAAAATTTCTTCGCGAGAAGAAAAGAGACGACTAGAGACACTTGTCAAGAGTATCCTATCAAAAAACTATGGTGCAATCATTAGAACTGCTGCTGAAGGTAAAAAAGCAGCAATTTTACATGCAGAATTGTTATCACTAATAGAAAAATGGGAAAACTCTTGGAAAGACTTAGCTCAGTCCAAGAAAGTGCAGCTACTCTTTACAGAGTACAGCAAAACTACCACCATTCTTAGAGACCTTCTAAATGATTCGTTTGCAAACATCTATGTAAATGATGAAAAGGTCTATGAAGAAGTTCGCGAATATATTTCTCTAATTTCTCCAGAGCAAGAAGATATTGTAAAGCTATACAAAGAAAAAGCTAATATTTTCGATCACTTTGAAGTAACTAGACAAATAAAAAGTTCTTTTGGTAAGGTAGTTCCTCTTAAACAGGGCGCTTATCTTGTAATTGAGCACACAGAAGCACTGCATGTGATAGATGTTAATAGTGGCACTAGAGCCAAAAACAAGGAACAGGAGCAAAACAACTTTGACATCAACTGCAATGCTGCTGAAGAGATTGCACGACAACTCAGGCTAAGAGATATGGGTGGAATTATAGTTGTAGACTTCATAGATATGGAGAGCAACGAACATCGAAACGCTTTATATAAAAAAATGACTGAGTTAATGGCTGAAGACAGAGCAAAACACAATGTACTTCCTCTTACAAAATTTGGCTTAATGCAAATAACACGTCAAAGAGTAAGAGCAGCTACAAAGATTGAAACTGCAGAAGTCTGTCCAACATGTCAAGGAACTGGTAAAATAGCACCTAGTCTTGTAATTGATGAGGCCATTGAAAGAAGATTATCCTATTACGTCTCTGAAGGCCACAAAAATCTGAAGCTTAAGGTTAGTCCTATTCTAGGAGCATATCTTAAAAGAGGCTGGTTTTCAATTCTAGGAAAATGGAAGAAAAAGTACAAATGCAAACTAAATCTAGTGGAAGTCACTGATTTTACAGTCCTGCAAAATGAATTTTACAATGAGAAAAATGACAAGCTAGATGACTAGCTTGTTATTTTTTTATTTTCAATAAAAAAATAACAAAAACTTCTTAACCCCCTCACCCCCTGTTAGGGGGATTTGGTGCCATCGCTGATTCGACTTTTTGCAAAAGTCTCCCTGACGCGACTGGCACGGCCCTGATGGGCCTTGTTAATTCAATAAAAAATAACAAAAGCTTCTATTCAATCATATTAGAAGAATATTTACGCCATTTT
>CAYFTA010000004.1:0-31626 GCA_964346015.1 uncultured Muribaculaceae bacterium
CGCTAGACTAGCTGCTGCTCAAGCTGCTATCAAAGCTGGAGACATTAAGAAATAAATCTTAAAGATAAATTCTATATAAATTAAGCGATGAGTTTTAACAGCTCATCGCTTATTTTTTTTATAGTTTAGTCATTGTTTCACCCCAAATACTAAGTCTAATCAATCACCAATATCTATGATTTTAATAATAAATTATTTTTCAGGATTGATAGGTTTTGACTTCAAAGTCACCAGAAAGCACACCGTATCCGTTTTCTGCAAGAGAGCCCAGTTCGTCTTCACCAGGATAGACTATGACAGGAGCAATGAATTGAACTTTGCGAGCGATTTCATTAGTAACATATTCACTATGGGCAATTCCTCCTGTTATGATTATTGCATCAACCTTGCCTTCCACAATTGTAGCTGCTGCTCCAATAAATCTAGCAAAAGATACACAATAGGCTCTTAGAAAAAGTTCTGCATTAGTATCTCCTTCTATAGCCATTTTTATAATTTTACGAAAGTCATTAGTGCCAAAATATGCGACTGCTCCTCCCCTACCTACAAGCTTATTCTTAATTTCTTCTTTTGTATACTCTCCACTAAAGCACATTTCTATTAGAGGAAAAGCTGGTACTGAACCCGCTCTCTCTGCACTTATAGGCCCATCACCTCCTAGTGAATCATTTGTATCAATGACATAGCCCTTATGATGCAGAGAAACAGAACTACCACCACCTAAATGGGCTACGATTACTGTTAAATCTTTATTACTAAGTCCTTGAGATTTAGCATAACGACGAACCATTGCACGTGAATTTAAGGCATGAAAAAGAGTCCTTTTAGAAAACTCGGGGATACCACCGATTTTAACTTCGTCAATCATTTCATCTGCCATTGGAGCATCAGCTATATAAGCTTTGCACTCCCTATCCCATTCTTTAACTTCTGGATTTTCTTTCGATATTTTTAGTCTCTGTGTATTAACTTTCCTAGCTACGTCATCTGCTAATAAACCTGCTAGATTACATGCATGAACTCCTTGTGGCTTAAAACGAAGTGCTTCTTTCATAGATTCTGTAACTTCATATACTCCTGTCTTCATGGGTACAATTAAACCACATCGGGCCATTACCAAATCAATTAATTCTAAAGCAATACCCTTTGAAGAAAGAAAATTCATTATAGCATCTAGACGCATTTCTTCTTGATCCATTACAGATTTATATTGGGCAAGTTCTTCTAAATTATGACTAATGTTTTGCTCAAATAATCGCTCACCTGCATCAAAATAAGCAATCTTTGTGGAGGTGGATCCTGTGTTGATTACTAGAATTCTACCCTTCATCAGTGTTAAAAGTTTTGGGTTAATAATTTATTGTGGTATTATTTATTAGCTGTCATTGCAGCAATTGCAATCGAATTTAATTTTGTTTCTACTGAATCTGCACGGCTTGATAGTACACAAGGCGCTTTTGCACCCACTAATATACCTGCTTGTCTTACATTAGGGACTAGTTTAGAATTAGCTTTATAGAAAACATTTCCTGATTCTATATTAGGAAAAAGTAAAATATCTGCATCTCCAGCAACCTCATTAATAATACCTTTAATCTCAGCTGACTCCTTATCAAGTGCTACATCCAAAGCGAGTGGACCATAAACAAGACAACCATTAATATCACCCTCTTCTGCCATTTTAGTTAATATTGCTGCATCTGTAGTAGCTGGCTGTCTTTTAAGAACTTGTTCGGTCGCTGCTATAACTGCAACCTTAGGCTTTGCTAAACCTACAGCCTTTGCCACTCTTACTAAAGCCTCCAGAATAGCTTTCTTTTGTTTAAGATCTGGAGCTGGAATAACTGCTGCATCACCCATAAAAAGAAGTTTGTGATAAGCTGGTATTTCAAGAGTGGTACAATGGGTTAAAATCTCATTTGGAGGAAGAAGTCCAGTTTCTTTATTGAGAATAGCCCTAAGAAACTTATCAGTAGAACACAGACCCTTCATCAAAAAATCACCTTCACCGTTTCTCACCATTTCAACAGCCTGACTAACAGAAGCTAATTCATCTGAATTATGAATAATAGTAAATTTAGAAGATTGAACTTTTTCTTGTTCACAAGCTTTCTCAATGATAGTTTTATCTCCCACTAGAATAACATCTGTCAAATCTAATTCAACAGCTTGAGCCACAGCAGAAATTGTATGATTATCAACACCCCACGCTACAACCATTCTTTTTCGTGAACGATTGGATTGCAACTCTTTATATATTTCTGAAAAACTTCTGGCCATTATAGTTATTCCTCATGAAGAACAATTTCCATTGTGTCACGAGCTATCATTAATTCTTCATTAGTTGTAATTAAGGCTAGTTTTACTGATGATTCTGGTGAGGAAATTATTGTATCAACTCCCCTTATATCATTTGCCTCATGGTCACATTGAACTCCCATGAAAGAAAAGTTCTCACAAACTCTAGCACGTAGACGAGTATTATTTTCACCTATACCACCTGTAAATACAATTAAATCAACTCCATTCATTGCTGCAACATAAGATCCGATATACTTGGTTAGATCATATGTGAACTTTTTTAGAGCTAGCTTAGCACCAGGATGTCCTTCTATAGCTGCTTTATCTAAGTCTCTCACATCCGAAGAAAGACCAGATAAACCTTGAAGACCACATTCTTTATTAAGAATTCTAGACATTTCATCAGGTGTAAGGCTCTCTTTTTCTTGTAGGAATGTAACAACATCTGGATCTAGGCTACCCGAACGTGTACCCATCATAATTCCATCAAGTGGAGTAAAACCCATTGTTGTATCAATAGATTTTCCATTAAGAACAGCAGCTATCGAACTGCCATTACCCAGATGGCAGGTAATAATCTTTGAGTTTTCTATATCGAGTCCTGCAAGCTTGGCTCCTTTTGTTGACACATATTGATGGCTTGTTCCATGGAATCCATATTTACGAATGCCATACTTTTCATAATATTTCCTAGGTAAAGCATACATGAATGCATGAGGAGGCATAGTATGATGAAAAGCGGTATCAAAAACACCCACTTGTGGTACTGTAGGAAGAGCTTCTGTAACAGCCTTAATTCCAAGAAGATTGGCTGGATTATGAAGAGGAGCAATTTCTGAGCACTTTTCTAACTGAGCAATTACTTTATCATCAATCAGAACGCTACTCATGAACTCTTCTGCTCCATGAACAACGCGATGCCCTACAGCTTCAATGTCTTCAAGTGTAGACAATACACCTAATTCTTCATCTAAAAGGGCATCAAGAACAGCCCTAATCCCCACTCGGTGATCTTTAATAGGCATTTCTTTTTCTAATGCCTCTTTACCTGTAGTTTGATGACGAATCTTACCTTTTTCTAATCCAATCCTCTCAACTAAACCTTTAGCAAGAAGACTATTAACTGCTCCATCTTTCATGTCAAGCAGCTGATATTTGATTGATGAGCTACCAGAATTTAGTACTAAAATAATCATTGTTTTATGTAGTTTAATTATATACGACGATTTTACTCTGAAACACACAAAGTTAAGAAATTTATTACTACTTTTACAAAAATATAAAGCTGATTTGGCTTTTATTATTTTGATTGCTATGACGGGGTTTGAGGAGAGAGGGATGGCGATTTTTAGCACATCATTTACTGCTGGTACTGCAGCAGTTTTTCTTTGGCAGTCTTTATTTTACAGTCCGGTAATAGCTAGTATTACTTTTTCATTCTTAATCATAGCTTGTATCCTAGCTCTTACAAAAAATGAATTTAAGCGTGGCTTTCATATTATTATTCTACCTCTACTCTGTGGTATTGTATGTGGTTTAACTTCTCTCAATATTCCATATGGGGGTGAAAGTTTCATAAAAGAAATAACTTCTCCCATAGGCGAAGCCATGAAAAGGGCTATATCTAAGCTACCTTTCACAAACAAAGAAAATAATGAATTAATAAAAGCTCTGATTACTGGAGATAGGAATCATTTGTCTCCTGAAACATATAAAGCCTTTAGGGATAGTGGAGCAGCTCATATTCTAGCATTATCTGGTTTTCATTTGGGAATTATATACTTGGTTCTTAGTAAATTACTGTTACCACTTGGAAACAACCCACGTACACGTAAGATAAAGAGTGTCCTGCTGATTATGATGACAGGAATATATTCTTTTTCTACAGGTGGTGCGCCTTCTATAATTAGAGCATTTATTTTTATATGTTTAAGAGAAATTGCAAAAATTTTAGAGAGGGAAATAAGCTTAAAACAAATCTTTTTCACTGCCTTATGCCTTCAATTAATATTCTCCCCTAGATCTATTACTTCAATAGGCTTCCAGCTATCTTATTTAGCAGTTGCAGGAATTGTATACATCTACCCTCATTTGAAAAAATGTTATCCAGATGAAAGAGAGGATAAATCCTGGATGAAATCTATTTGGAATACAGCTGTCATGTCCATTTCCTGTCAAACAGCTACTACACCTGTAGTTTGGATAGTATTTAAAACTTTTCCTAAATATTTCCTTCTTACAAATAATATTGCAATTCCACTTACTAGTATAATTATACCAATGGCAATTATTATAACATTACTGAATATCTTAGGTTTATGTCCAATGATTTTAATTGAAGCTTTAGAGTTTTTGCTTAATAACTTAGTCTTTAGCTTAAATATTATATCCTCAATGTAAAAGTTTTAAGTTCGTTTTAAGGATTTTGTAGAGTGAAACCAGGGGAAGTCCAAACAGACATTTTATTCTCTGCTTCATATACAAAACATGCTTCCAGTTCTTTTCTTGAATTTATAAAGGCCTTCGCTTCTTCCAAACCTATAACCATGCAATAAGTTGTATAAGCATCTGCTTCAGTTGCAGTTGGAGCTAATATTGTAACACTTAATAAATTATGTTCTACTGGATAACCTGTTCGAGGATCTATAATATGAGCATACTTTTTCCCATCCTTAATATAAAATTTACGATAGTTTCCACTAGTTACAACACCAGAAGCCTGAATTGGAAGGCTAAAAATACCTTGTAATTGTTCTCCTGGCCTATCATTCCCATCAATAGGGGCATCTAGGCCTATTGTCCAAGCTTCTCCCCTTGAATTAAGTCCTTTAGAACTTATTTCTCCTATATTAACCAAATAATCCTCTACACCTAGTTCATCAAGATAACTTGCCACCAAATCAGAACTATAACCTTGAGCTATTGCATTAAAATTTAGAACTGGATAGATATTTTTATACTCTTCTTTCAAAAGCAAAGATGGTTCTAAAAAACCGAGACTATCTACTAGTTCTTCTATATTTATATTGGGCTTTAGAAGATCCATTCCTATTGCTGCTAAAAGCTCTTCAACCTCTTCTTTAGATGGTAATTCATTGGATTTAAACCCAAAGCCCCAAGCGTCAAACAAAGCTCCTGAAGCTACATCAAGGGCTCCATCAGTTTCCTCATAATAGAAATAAGACTTTTTATATAGATCTATAAAAATATTATCTGGCTTTACTTTTTCACCATTATTGAACTTAGACAATATAGAACCCTTATTGTATCCTGAAACAGAATTATCTATAGCTAATAATATAGAATCCACATCGTGCTCAAGCTCTTTGACTGACTTATCAATATAGCCGTTTTTACCTATAAGATTAAGTGTAACAGCATAAGTTCCACCCTGAGCATAGCCTGATATTGTTATATATTTTTTTTGTGGTGTACATGCAGAAAAAATAAAACACAAACTAATAAGAAAGTAATATAGAATTCTTTGTTTCATAAATATTTTCTAAAAAGATTCAAGCAAATTTAATAATCTGTTTTAGATTCTAATGGATTTTCAAATTAAAATGCGCATATTTGCATCTTGTAAGATGAAATTGACAGGTAAAATGAAATTTAAACATTTTTTAAAATTATTAGTTACTCTAGTTATTGTAGTTGGTGCTATTTCATGTAAAAAAGATAAAAAAGAAAAAGCTCTACCTGCTCTAAGTGGACAGATTAAATTCGAGTTACCAGAGTTTGTGGAACCAGGGCAAACAATTACAATAAAAGTTTCTGGTATTACTCATCCAGAAGATAAACCAATAGGATATTATATTGATATACCAATATTATTAAAAGAAGAGCAAAGAGATACCATAAAAACACTTGATAGTGAAGAAATAAGAGATTTCACTTTCACTTTCCCTAGAGACACTATCGGAACCTATACTATCTTTGCCTATGCTTTTGCAGAAGGATATCAAAACTCTTCTAATTCGAAGATTACTACACTAGTTAACTCTAATCTAAACTCAGAGTTTGCCTCAATACAATATCCTGGCAGCAAACTATCAGCAGGTCTTAACCTAGTAACAAAAGCCATGGTTGGTGATGAAGAGAAATATTATACTGAAAAATATTATACAACTACTATTAACGGTAAAGAATGGCTAGCAAATAATGTTCACTATCCTTACCTTGGCAAACCTTTTAGAAATGCTACTCCAATGACAAAAGTTTTTGGAAATTATTATAACTACGAAGATGCCAATAAAGTTTGTCCTACTGGATGGAGACTCCCAACTGAAACTGATTATAATGACCTTTTTAACTTTGTGCAATCTCAAATAGAAACGAACGACTCATATCAAGCACAAACTGCGGTTGGAGCTTTGGTTGCAGATGCAAAATTTAATACAAATCAAATGTGGGAATATTGGTCTCTTGCACAAGGAGGTTTCGGAAAAATAACAAATGAGACTGGACTAAATATAATCCCTGCAGGCTATTGTAATCTAGACGATAATAAATGGGAAGGAAGTTACCAATACGCAACTTTCTGGCTTAAGTCTGATGACGAAAGCTCAAAAGAAGCAAAAGTCTTGTATATCTATAATTACTCAAATGATGTAAAATTTGTCAAAATGGACAAAGAATCATTTGGAGCAAATGTAAGATGTATTAAGAACTAAAGTTCTGTAATTACATAAGAAGAGTCAAATTCTCCTGGGTGAAAATCCTTAACAAGTCTTAACGGAAGATATAGAATAGACGGGATTGTAAAATTTGTTACAGTTCCGTCTTTTACTTTTACATTCAAGCCTATTAACTTGGAACTTGATGGAATAAAATAAAGATTTAATTCAACTATTTCTGAATCAACCTTAGGAATCATAAGAACTTTTACAGCAGACATCCCGTCAAACATAATATTATACTTCTCTTCTTTTACAGAAAAGGTCTTTTCTATATCAGAAAGTAAAAGAACTGGATTTAATGTTGATAAAGATGTATCATAATTGCTAATAATAACTTCTTTTGCATCTCTGTCAACTGTGTAAATCTTTTGTCCATCACCGTAGAATTCAATACCATTCAGATTAACAATAAACATAGATGATTGAATGAAAGCATCACCGTCACCAACTATTTTAGTACCCTTAATTTCAGAACTATAAGAATAATTTAGAAAAGCACAAGAAGAATTTATCTTCTTGAAAAAATCTTGCATCTGAGCATTAGCAGAAAAACTAAAACTCAGAAGAATAAAAAAGCTTAATATATAATGTCTCATAACTATCTATTTAAATATGCCGAAAGTACTTCTTCTAATTCATCTAAGTCTGCAACTAAGACTTGACGTGGTTTAGAACCTTCTGGTGGAGATGCTATCCCCGCTGCTGTCAATTGGTCCATTATCTTACCTGCTCGTGCAAAACCCACGCCTAATCTTCTTTGTAGATCTGAAACTGAACCTTTTTGGTTGGTTACAAGTAGTTTTGCTGCATCTTCAAATAATTCATCAAGATTGGTCATATCTACCATTCCCACTCCTGGAACCTCTGCTTCTCCTGTTTGTGGCATAGGAAGATAATATGGAGTAGAATAAGCTTGACCATAACCATTTTGATCTCCAATATATTTAGTTATTTTCTTTATCTCTTCCATACTTACCATAGCACATTGAACCCTCTCCATCTCGACTCCTGCATAATATATCATATCTCCCCTACCTATAAGGTTTTCTGCTCCTGGAGAGTCGAGTATAGTTGAAGAATCTATACGTGAAACCACTCTATACGCAATCCTAGTCGGGAAGTTGGTTTTTATCAAACCTGTGACCACATTTACAGTCGGTCTTTGAGTTGCAATAATTACATGAATACCAGCAGCTCTACCCTTTTGTGCTAAACGTATGATTGAGTTCGTAATATTTCTTGCAATAGTTTTAGCTTCTCCTCCTGGCCCTCCTGACATAGTAAGGTCGGCATATTCATCAATAACAACAACCATATATGGTAAATATTTATGACCTTCGTTAGGATTCAGACGCCTACGCTCAAACTTATCATTATAACTCTTAATATTATTTACACCAGCTACACTTAAAAGCTTATATCGTTCATCCATCTCGACACAGAGAGAATTAAGTACTAAGTCTGCTTCCTTTGGTTGTTTTACAATCGCATTCTCTGCTTCATCTTCTTCATTAGCTGCTGTTGGTAAAACTGCCAAATAATGCTTAAGTAGATTTTTATAAGCAGTAAATTCGACCATCTTAGGATCTATGAAAACAAGTTTTAACTCTGATGGATGTTTCTTATAAAGAAGTGATGAAATTATAACATTTAAACCAACAGATTTTCCCTGTTTAGTTGCACCTGCCATAAGAATGTGTGGAGAATCTGCCAAATCAAAAGTTTTTACTTTTTGAGTAATAGTATAACCAATGGCTATTGGAAGTTCTGCCTCACTATTACGATAACTATCATCATTAAGCATTGACTTTAGGGGAACTATTGAAGGATTATTATTTGCCACTTCAATACCCACAGCGTCTGCTAATTTAACAACTCGTACCCCTCTGGCTTTCAAGGAAATAGCAATATCTTCTTCAACATTTCTAATAGAGGAAATTTTCACTCCTGGGGCTGGAGTAACCTTATATAATGTAACTGTTGGCCCAGGAACAGCAACGACCTTATCTACTTTAATTTTATAATTCATTAAAGTAGTTCTAATCCTATTATTATTGCATTCTAGCTCTTCTTTACTTACTTCATGATAGCTATTAGCGTAGTCATCTAGTAGATCTAAAGGAGGAAACTTAAACTTAGGTAATTCTGCTCTTGTATCTATTCTTGGAAGTTCTTCTGTAACATTAGTTGAATAACCATCACCAACTTCTATTTCTATACCTTCATTTTCTCCAATAGAAACTTCAGCTGACTCTAATTTCCCCTTTAACTCTTCTTTTAGTTCTTCTTTTAGTTCTTCTTTTAATTCTTCCTTGAGTTCTTCTTGTAATTCTTCTCTGAAATCATCAACTAACTCTTCCTCTTCTACTTCTGCCACTTCTTCATCAACTATGAGTTCTTCTAGATCTATAGCGTCAGATTTATCTCCAACCTTAGTCAACCACTCAGAAAAAGTCTTGCTAACAAATACAAGCCATATGATTGCAAAAATTGCTAAAACAAAAGCTACAGCTATTGTACCTATTAGATTTGTCATCCAATCAATAACAGCAGCTCCTGCAAAACCACCCAGCCCACCACCAAAAGCAGTGTCGTCTGTAAATAGACCAGAGATATATGAAAATAGAAGAGAAAATAGAACAGCCCCAGATGCTGTTAGAAGTACTATTTTAAAGAGTTTAATTGTTTTTTTATCAAATAAAAGTCTATACGTTATAGCTGCCAAAAGCACGACAAGTGCAAAACTTCCTAGTCCGAAACTAGTTGTAATTAGAAATCTACCCCAAAAATATCCTAACTTACCACCTATATTATGAACTTCTACTGTTTTATCAAATTTTTCTGCCTCATGTAGTATACTTTGATCTGCCTGCCAAGTAAAAAGATAAGAGATAGATGCTAGTAAAGTATATAAAGTGAAAAAAAGAAATATTAGTCCTAAAATTTTGGACAAAATCTTTTTTTTCTCTGGGTCCATATTAGATATAAACTTTAATCGCGCCATGGTTTTTGCTGAAGTAATTCTTATTTACGTTTTTTATTTGTATTGTTTCTCCTATGATTGTTTTTTGGTCTCTGATTCCTTCCATTTTTAGAATTTGAACCTGGTCTAGAGAAACTTGAATCTGAAGATAACTTAGTTTGTTCGAGCTCTGCTGGCACTTTTATTTTATAGTCAGATAAACGTTCTATATCTTGATAAATTGTACTATCAGAAACAGTATCCTTGTTCCATATCAAATATTGCTGTCTCATATATACAGCAAGTGAACGAAGCAAAGCCGTTTTTGTTTCACCATCTTCCATTTCTGCTATTAAATCAATAATACTCTCAATATTACGACCATAATGACTAGCCTTCATGGGTTTATTTTTTATAGGGATAGGCATAGGAGGTTCCATCAACTCATCTACTGTTGGTTTCGGATATGGAGAATCAACATCTAAATCAAAGCCAGAAATAATATGCATGTGGTCCCAAAGGGTTTGTTCATAATTTTCTTGATTATTAGCCTTTGGATTTAGAATTTCCATTACTTCCACTACTGCTCGTGCTTGTTCATTCCTTTTTACAGGATCTTCAATGGATTTAACATAATCCACCATCTTTTGCACATTCCTACCATATTCTGGCATTCGTAGCTTATCTCTTAATGTATTGTATGATAATTTACAAGTATCTTTTATTTCATCCATAGTATTTTAATTTTACAATCTACAAATATAGCATTTTATTAGAAAACTTCCCTCAATATTCCTGTGTGAATATACCAAAGAAATTTACGAACATTTTTATAACCCATTTCTCTATAAAGTTTGCCATATCTATTTAGCTGGCGTTCATAACGAGGAAAATGAGCACCTGTTTTATAATCAATTATGATAACTTCATCTTCCAGAATCACTACTCTGTCTGGACGAGAAATGAACCCATCCAACCCTACAATTTCCACTTCATTATAGCTTTGTTTTACATTATCTCCAAACCATTCTGGTTTATCATTAATTAAATTAAGTATTGTTTGCTTTATTTTATCCACTTCAATTTTTTCCAGAACTCCTGAGAAAATAGCTGTTTCAATAGCATAATCCAAATCTTCTTTTGAATTAATCTTAGATAAAATTTCATGTAATATATTACCTTTTAGAATTGAAGAGGAATCTTTTTCTATAATTGTATCGTCTTCAGGTCGAATAAAAAAATCTATTGCTTCGGGATGGTTTTTAAGACGATTGTCAAGTTTCCACGAGCAGAATTCTGCAGGAAAGGCTTTAGAAAGTTCTAATTTTGCATTTAATGTCTTTGCTTTATGTATAAAACTCGAACCAAAAATATATTCTTCATAAATTGACTCTTCCTCTTCTGTATTAGAATCGTGAATATTAGGATTTTGTACCTGATGTTTTGAAGTTTTTTGGAATACAGGGTAAGTCCCATTAGAATCAGTCGGAGTAGGATTATTTACATAATTATATAAAAATTGGGCAAAATTGGAATGTTTATTTATTGTTTTTTGGGGCAACTCCGCTATTATATGAACAACTTCTTGAGCTCTAGTGGAAGCAACATAAGCAATGTTGATATTATCCACATATTGCATAAGAAGTTCTTCTCTAAAGTTATCTGCAAACAAATTATCCATACTCTTATTAGATAAATTTACATCATAGATTCCCTTTGCATAAGTTTCCAAATGAGTTCCTTGTACATTTGGTTTTGACCATTTATACTGATCCTTATAAAACTTAATAGTTTCAAAAAATGGAACTATAACATAGGGAAAGTCAAGTCCTTTAGATTTATGAATAGTCATAATTGTTACAGCATCCTCATAAGCTGGAGAAACTATTTTATCTTTATTTTTATTCGTTTCCCAATATTTTAAAAATCCATGTAGGTCATTACCATAACTATTGATATAATTCCTTACCTTATCCATAAAGAATTGAATATATAGAAATTCTGATTCAAAGACATCTTTTGAATTCACTTGAAGACCTCTAAGTAATTCTTCACACAAATCAATTAAAGAATGATAATGTTTTGGTATTTCAAGAGATAACTTATCTGCTAAATACTGAGAAATCTTATCGTCAGGATTATCTATAACTGAAAGTAGTGATACAAGACGTGTTACTGTTAAAGAAGAGGATAATAGCAAGGAACCATCAGTAACTACTTTTATATCCTTACTCATTAGGTAATTAGCAATGGCTTCTCCTTCTTTTAAACCTCTTACTAGTATAGCAATATCACCCGATGAGTAATTGCGAGTATTGGCATCAGAAACTGCTTTATAAACCACTTGAAGCTCATCTTCTTTATCACAGAAGGTACATATTACTTGCCCATTATCATCAGTCTTTTTGCCCACTTTCTGCTCTACATCACTGTATATGTCTTGAATTTCATTGCAATTTGCTTCATATTCATCATCTAAAAATTTTGCAGCACGTTTAAAGAAGTCATTGTTGAACCTAATGATATTCTCCATACTTCTCCAATTGTATTCAAGCGTTTCTTCTTTAACATTATTAAAATTATTTTTCACCTCATTTCTCAGCAAATTCCAATCAGAATTTCTCCAACGATATATACTCTGCTTAACATCTCCTACAATTAGATTATAATTCCCCTCAGCTTCACTATTTTTTAATAAAGGAATAAAATTATCCCACTGAACTCTTGATGTATCTTGAAACTCGTCCAAAAGAAAATGTTTATACTTAATTCCTGTTTTTTCATAGATGAATGGAGCGTCAGTCCCATCAATAATGTTCTTCAATATGGTATTTGAATCATCTAGGCTTAAAACATTTTTTTCCTTAAGCATTGTTCTAAATTCTTGATACAAATCATTTGCAAGACCTAAACCATAAATTTTTGATTCTAATAAAACTGCTGTGTTATAGATTTTTAATGGTTTATCAAACATGCTTAAAAAGGAATTAATAGCATTTTGTTGATTCACTCCTATTAATTTTGCCTTGTATACATCATCCTTCTTAAACCAATCTTCATAATCTGAACTTGATAACTTAGTTCTAACTGAATTAGTCAGATTAGGTATATCAGCATCAAGATTATCATATTTTACTAAAGCCTTATGGAGGAAGCTGGTTTTGGTATCTATTGGATCAATCTCAACATCTGATAAAGCCCTAACCAAATCTTCTTTAGCCCTAGTAAGCTCTTGTTTATACTTTTTAATATATTGATTACATCCCTTAGCAAGTTCGTCTAACGCTTTTGGATTATATATATCTTCAGCTTTTAAGTCATACTTTTCCAAAAGAACCCTATGCTCTTCGCTCAGTAGTCGCTTTGCAACATCTTTTATTGGCGCATCAAGCCTAAAACGTCGACCTGCTTCTAGTTCTGATAAGGTACTGTTTGTTAGCCAATTGAGTTTAGGCGCATCTTGCTTACTATCTGTTAAAGCATCTAATACTCTATCAACTGCTTCATCAACAAGAATATCTCTATCTAGCTCTATTTGATACGATGCAAATTGACCAATTTCTCTAGTAAAAGCCTTGAGTGTTTGTTGGAAAAACCTATCAATTGTACTAACTGAAAACATTGAATAATCATGAAGAAGATTAATCAAAATTGTACTTGCTTTACTTTTCAGGCTGGCCTCATCCTTACAAGGCATAGGAACAAGAGAGTTAAAATATGCAGACTTTTTAGGATCTTTCGACAGGACATAGAGTTCTAAAAGAATACGACTCTTCATCTCATCTGTAGCCTTATTTGTAAAAGTTACAGCAAGAATATTTCTATAAGCTTCATTATTATCTGCTTGAAGCAATAAAGTAATATATTGTTTTGCAAGGGTAAAAGTCTTGCCAGAGCCAGCAGAAGCTTTATATATATGTATCATCGTCCACAAATCATTTTAAAATCACAAAACGTACAATTTTCTACATCCTGAGTGCGTTCAAAAGGCACATTAGGATTTTGTAATTCAGCTAAACGAGCTGAAAGTTCAATGTCCATTAGCTCTAGAAAGTTCTGATAGGTAGGACAAATGAGAACGTCTTCTTTGAAAAAGACAGAAACTGCATACATAGTATTTGTAATCAGAGATAAAGGTATTCCATCGCTTGCTTCGATAAGTTTATCATATATAAAAAATTGTAGCCCTGCCTTATGCTTGCCCCTAATCTTACCTTTTTCATGAAAAATTAAATCAACATTCTTTTTTGCCACCTTATCATCACTTATATCTAAAATATTTGGATTATCGCTTCCACTCTTATAGTCACTTAATCTTATTACATCACTAGTGCCTAAACTATCTACCCTATCTATAACTCCTGTAAATTTAAGACCGTAAAGAGTAGTATTAATTTTTCTTTCTAAACCTCTTATGGTGAAAAAACTTTTTCTAGCTCTTTGTAAAATTTTTATATCTGCTTCAATGGTCTTAATTACATATTTCATTATGACGCTTTGAACAATTAGGTCTCCCCCTTCAATCACATCTGTATTGAGCTCTTCCTTCATAAAAGAAATAACTCTTTGCTTAATTTTATCAGTTTCCTTTACCCATTTTTTAAGATACAATAAATCAACTTGAGACATAGCTTGTTCATTTGCTCGATAATTTTGATCAAATTTCACATCTGGTCTCATAGCATCTTCTGAAAAATATAAGGCTTGCATGGTCTTATGATAGACAGTACCTATCATAGCAAAATCCATAGACTCTACAACCTCATCTTGTTTCTTTAATTTCTCAATATAGGAATAGTAAAACTGCATTGGACAGTTTATATATTTTTGAATAGAAGATGCAGAGTAAATTAAATTTTTAATATCATTGATAATTTCTGGCGTTTTAATAACAGCATCATCATTTATTGGAATAGCTTGAGTTTTGGAGTCGGAAATATATGAATTGAGTTTTACTCCATAATGGTATCTAAGTTGCTTTATATATCTACTTTCTTCTCCACTTTTAATTCCCTCTGCTGAGGAGTCATAAAGCATCCATACATTCTCTGCTCTAGAGATTAATCGATAGAAATAATAAGCCCAAACAGCATCCTGATATTCATATGTAGGTAAAGAAAAACCTTTTCTTAATTCTGGTGGTATAAAAGAAGAACTAACGCTTCTTCTTGGAAATATACCTTCATTTGTTGAAAGTATAATGATATTGTTAAAATCCAAAGCTCTGGTCTCAAGTGGCCCCATTATCTGTAATCCCTTGAGTGGTTCTCCATTAAAGGGCACATAGACAGTAAACAAGATAGAGGAAAGAAGCTTAAAATATGTGGTAGGAATAATATCTAAATCCATAACCTTCAACCTGTTTATACTTCCATAATATTCCTTGGCAAAATATATTTCATGATGCATTTCAGGTTGTTGAGCTAAACGAATTGCCACTTCTGTTAAAATCGCTTGTTGGTAATTTGCCAAGAGTACCAACTGTTCTTTACTAGCCTTCTTTTTGTCCTCTAAAACAGCTGTAAATATGAGTTCGAAAAGTTTCTCGTCACTTGCTCTTAAATCAGATATATGAATATAACTTTTCGCCTCTTTTTTTATTCTTGCAATACTCTTTGCTGCTTCTTGTTTATCTTCTATTAATCTTTTAAACAAGCCATTCGAAAAAAGATTCCAAACTTGCTTGTGGTAAAAATAAATCTCAGAACCGATTTTTCTAATATTTAACTGCAACTCATTGACTTGGGACATTAGAACATAAATTTCACTTTCAGACATAGGATAACCCATGGTCACATTAATATTATTAATGTTAGTGTCTAAAGAGTTTAGTAGAGGCATTAATAAGGTTTCATCTGGTAATATAACTGCTGTTGATAGCCCAATATCTTCCTTACCCTTATTAAGCTCTTGAATAATTTGATTGACATGTTTAGTCTGTCCGTAAGAAGATGGAACACTAAGAATATTGAATTTTGTCTCTGGAAGCCCCTGTATATCAAAATTAATAGCCTGTGGAAAATCTTTTATATTTTGTGACATGAAAAGAGAGGATTTATTATGCTCATCTTTTATCATATCTGAAGAATAGTCCCAACAAAACTCTGCTATTCCTGCTCTTTGCATGCTTTTTAATAACTTTTTCTCACACTCATTCAAAGCATTGAGCCCAACAAAACAATATGAGTCTATATTAGGATACCTTTCATCTAAAATATCAATAATTGATTTTTCTTCAATCAGAGTAACTAACTGTCTATATATCTTACCCTCATATGCTAGATTTTTCTTTTCCAAAGCTCTATTAAAATCCTCATAAAGCTGAAGCATTATGTTCCAAATCTGCTTGAACTCTTCCTTAACATTTTTTGATTCTGAGTTTAGACTAGGTATATGCTGGAGTGTACCTGTTTTGAAATGGTTGATAAATGTTTCAATAGCTTGCCTTTGATTTGGTGTTAGATACGAAAAGTCATCTTGTAGGGCTTTTAAATCAGATATATTTTGAAAAAGTTTCTTTGGATCAACCAGATATTTATCAACGTCATTAAAATCACCTAAAAGAACATCTCCCCAATAAACAAATTCATCTAGTGACTCTGCCTTTTCATTCAACTTCTTATAACAATCATACAAAATAACAAGTAAGGTGATTTTATCTGCTAGATTAGCCTGAATTGATTTTATAAAAAAATCATTAATCGTATACATTTGTGGTAAAATCATAGGCTTAGGCTCACCTATGCCAGCACAAACACGTTTAGAACTAATAGCATCAACGATATATTTCCTAAAAAAGACTATTGATCTTCTATTAGGAAATATAAAACATTTATTTGAAAAGTTTTCTGACGTATTATAGTAATAGTCAACGACTTGTTGTAAAAATGGCACCATGTATTTTTATTTTTATAATTATCATAAAACAAAATTAATAATTCGAAGTGCCAAACTGAAGCACAAGCGCTATGATTGTTCCTCTTTAGGCTGAATTAGTTCTTTTGCTTTTTCAAGAGCTGGTACAATATGTGGATAAATGAACTCTCTTCCTATTTCTTTATCAAGACCAAACTTAATAAGAGTAGCTAGGACCCTATCATTTACTCCCGAAAGAACAATTTGTATTCCCCTCTTCTGCGCCCTCTTAAATAAACTTCTGAGATTATGTATACCTGTTGAGTCAATAAATGGAACTTTACGCATTCTTATTATACGAACCTGTATATGCTTATTAGGAGCATCAAAGCCTTCAAATCTATTTGCTACCCCAAAGAAGAATGGTCCATTAATTTCGTAAACCTCAATCTCATCTGGAATATCAAATTTATCCGTATTGTCAGGAGATTCTATCTCTTCGTTTTCTGTTCCAAAAATTTCATGATCATCCACTACAGTTATAGTAGAAGTCTCAATTACCCTTCTCAAGAAGAGTACAATAGCTAAGATAACTCCAAACTGTATTGCTACTGTTAAGTCGACGAATACTGTCAATAAGAAAGTAATCATGAGAACTGCCACATCAGATTTATCTCCTTGTAATAAATATTTAAACGAGCGCCATTCACTCATGTTATATGCAACCATTACAAGAATTGCTGCCAAACATCCTAAAGGAATATGGACCACATATGGCATCAAAAAGAAAAAGATTAAGAGTAATACTAATGCGTGCACTATACCAGTAACTGGAGTTTTCCCACCATTATTAATACTTGCCATTGTTCTTGCTAGAGCACCAGTCGCAGGAATACCACCAAAAAGTGGAGTTACTATATTAGCAATACCTTGTGCAATAAGTTCTGTATTAGAATTATGTTTCTTACCTGTCGCTCCATCTGCCACCATTGCTGCCATCAAAGACTCAATAGCACATAAAAGGGCTATGGTGAAAGCTGGAGAAATTAAACCCTTCATTGTATCAAATACACCCACCTTCGAATCTATTTCTGGAAGTGTCATTGCAGGAAAAGATAAGCCTTTTGATAGCTCAGGAAATTTACTACCAATAGTGGAAAACTCATAAACCCCAAAATGAGAAAGTAGTAAAGATATTCCTGTTCCAACAAAAATGGCTATTAAAGAACCTGGAATTTTCTTACTAACTTTTCCCCACGATATAATTACAAGCAAGCAAATTATACTTAACACTGCTTCTGGCCAATTGGCTATAACATCTTGGAAATTTGTTAAATAATATCTCAACTGCGCCACAAAGCCAGAAGGTAAAGATCCTGTATACCCTAAAAAGTCTTTTATCTGCCCAGTAAATATTGTCATGGCAATACCACTAGTAAAACCTATGACGATTGGAAATGGAATAAACTTAAATATATTACCCATTCGAGTAAGTCCCATTACTACAAGGAAGATTCCTGCCATTATGGTGGCAATCATTAGACCTACTGTACCATATTGAGCAATTATTCCAACTATAATAACTATAAAAGCTCCTGTGGGTCCTCCTATCAGATAATTAGAACCTCCAAAAAAGGATATAATAAAGCCCGCCACAATTGCTGTAATAAGACCTTGCTGTGGGGTCACACCACTAGCGATAGCAAAAGCTATAGCAAGAGGTAAAGCAATAATCGCTACAATAACTCCAGCAATAAGATCTGAAATAAAAGTTTGTTTATCGTATTTTCCAGAAACTAAAACTTCAAATAACTTTGGTTTAAAAACTCCTTTTAGATTCAGTAAAAATTTAAGTTTCATTTATATATTATCTATCTATTTATAGGTTCGAAAAATGAAAAATGAACATTTCCATATTTTTTTTCTTTTACAAAGGCAGGATGCTCTTTAAAAGAAAATGCTGCTGGATGCTCCAAAATAAAATAACCTCCTGGGGTTAAAATTTCTTTAGAAAGGACCTTATCAGGTACTGTTTCTAAATCAACTAAATCGTAAGGAGGATCTGCAAAAATTATATCAAAACTCTCTTTACAAATATTTAGAAAGTCAAATACATTATGTCTTACTACGGTAAGATTGTCTAATGCAAGCTTTGCTGCTTGAGATTTAATAAAGTTGGCGTGTAATGGAAACATTTCAATGCAATAGACTCTTCCCACACCTCTTGATGCAAATTCATAAGAAATGGAACCTGTCCCCCCAAACAAATCTAGTACCTTTAAGTCTTCAAAATCAAATTCATTATTAAGAACATTAAAAAGTCCTTCTTTAGCAAAGTCTGTTGTTGGCCTTGCTTTAAACCCACTAGGAGGGAAAATGCTTTTCCCCCTCAATCTTCCACCTATAATTCTCATTTTATAACTGTTCTACAGACTTAAAATAACGATATAAAGACATCTGTTCGGTCTCTGAAAGAGGAGTACGAAAATAAATCGAGGAAATCTCAGGATTGAGTTGTAGTCTTTTTAAGGCTCTAAACACAAAATATTGTGCAGTAGTGAAATCCTGAGCCTCATAGCTATTACATAAAAGAAGATTTTTTCCTTGGGCAATAACTAAATAAACAATCCCATCCATATATGATACAACAATCTTGTTGTATTCTACGATATTTTCCAAACTATCTAGCATCCAATATATTTCTGGATATATACTTAATTGAGTTGTACTAGATACTAGATTCTTTAACATCAAATTTGATAGAGATTCACCTATATCATTCGAATAAACCAAAAAAGAAGAAAGTGATGGAATCTCAATATGATTTACCGAATCTGTTTCTTTTATATCTACAATAGAAGTTAATGCTTCCCTAGTATTATTGATATCAAAAAAACTTTTTGGAACTAAAGTAAACTTTGGAGAAAATATTGAAATAGCAACTTCACCATATGTCCTCTGAAGTTCAGGTGTAGTAAATACGCAATCAGCGCTCATCCACTCACTTGAGTGAACGAGCGTTGATGTATGAATTTTGAAAGAATATCCACTCAAACCAAGTTGAACAAATATTCTATCTGAAATATTATTCCCAGTTACCTGCATTATTGTTTGGAGCTGAAATACTACCAACCATCAAACCAGGATAACGTCCTTGATCTTCTCTTTCAGCAACTAAGTTGATAATCAACTGTCTATCCATATTACGTAGGAGTGACTTGTAAGGCATCGAAGCTTCAAACAAAGGAACTCTTACACCAGAAACAGTTCTAATAGTAGACTCCAATGCTATTTCTTCTCCTCCTGAGAAAGGAATATATCGAAGTGAGTCAATGTGGAAGTCTGGACGATTAAGGAAGAGTGTATCTTTTACAGGAAGAGTATTCTCAATTTGGAACACCAACCTCTCGCCTTGTTGATAAAGTTTTAACATCTGCTCTGGAGTTATCCCTCTATTTCTCTTTTTTAGTGCTTCTGTATTTTCAACCGCTAAAGAGTCGTCACGAGAACCAATTTGCATCACAACCTCAATTTTTCCAGTATTGTAAAACTGAACAAGTGAGTCCATAGATGAAGTATATCTATGATTAACATTTCTAAAGGCAACTTGAAGATCACGAATGTCTTTTAATCTCTGAATTGCAACTGCTTCACGTTTAGCCTTTTCTTGATTAAATTCGATAGGCTCTTTGATACTGTTAACAATAACATAAACTAACACTACAATAATAACTGGTAGAATTAGCCAAGTAAGTAATTTTTTAAGAATCTTCATTATTATTAGTTTTAAATTATTTCCAAAACAACGGACAAAGTTAAAAAATTCCTTTTTGAAATGCAATATAAATTAGTAATTTTGCCCTTGAAAAAACATGAAAAATGATTGAAATAGATTCATCAAAAATAGAAATACTAGAAAATTTAGTAACCAAGGCAAATAGCATAGTAATAACTACGCATAAAAGACCTGACGGTGATGCTATTGGTAGTTCTCTAGGTATTTATTATTTCCTTAACAAGCTTGGAAAAGCTGCAAAATTAGTATTGAATGATAAATATCCTGATTCATTAAAGTTTATGTTCAATAATTTCCCATTAGAGCAGCTTTCAATCTATTCTGAAGATAAAAACGAAACAAAAACCTGGATTAAAGAAGCAGATTTAATCTTCTGCATGGACTTTAATGAATTTCACCGTACTGATAAATTAGAATCACTGCTTACTCAATCTAAAGCTAAAAAAATATTGATAGATCACCATCTCAATCCAGATGAAAGTCTATTTGATCTGGTTTTTTCAATAATTGATATATCATCTGCTTCTGAGCTCACCTATCATATTTTAATGCAAACAAAAATTATTGGAAAAGATGTTAATAAACTTCCTTTAAACTGTGCTACAGCATTGATGACTGGTATGACAACAGATACCAATAATTATTATAATTCAGTTTACCCTTCCACTTTCAACATGTCATCTGCTTTATTGGGAATTGGCGTAGATAGAGATGAAATTATAAGTGAGCTTTACCATAAACAGTCTGAAAATAGAATAAGGCTTAAGGCCTATTTATTGAAAAATAAATTAAAAATTACAGAATATGGTGTAGCTTACATGATTCTGGATCAGGATACTGTAAATCAATATCAAATCATAGAGGGTGAAACAGAAGGTTTTGTAAATATTCCATTAAGTATAGATAAAGTCAAAATGAGTATCTTCGCAAGAGAAGATGAGGATTCTGTGAGAATTTCTATACGCTCAAAAAAAGGTGTTTCTGCCAATAAATGTGCTGCAGAATATTTTAACGGTGGTGGTCATGAATTAGCTTCTGGTGGCACAATATACATTGGAAAGGATATTAAAACTTTTGATGAACTTGGTCAATATATAGAAAATTGTACTTCAAATTTCATGAAAACCGAATATGAAAACATATAAAATAATTTTAGGTGCTTTTCTCTTTCTTAGTACCTTATTCTTAAGTGGTTGTATTAAGCAACAGCTTGAAACTGAATATAACAATCAGGAGTCAAGAATTGATAGTTTCATAACCAAGGAGTTGGAAAACAAACCTGATGCAAGTATTACAAGAAATAAAGGTTCTAATAGGCTTACGCTTATTGCTGGGGAAGAAGAAGGACTTAAAGAAGGTGGCACTATTACTTTTTATTATGCAGGCTATGTTTTTACAGGAAGTCTTAGTAATCAAAATATTTTTGCTACCAACCATGAAGCTACAGCTATTGGGGTTGGATGGGAATTAACTGCAATGGAATATAATCCACATACAATCAAGCAAAATGACAAAAATCTATTAATAGGTTTACAAAATGGTTTCCTTGATATTAAAAAGGGAGAAGAATGCTACATAGTGTTTTCGGGTAAATATGGATATGGTAACAAAGTCAATGGTTCTATCCCAAAAAACTCTGCTTTAATATATCATATTTGGGTAAAAGATATCATCAACCCGTAATTTTTTACTATCTTCGCCGTTTGGTATTATTTTAGTATACCGAGATTTCACTAATTAGATAAATAATAAAATAATGAGAAAGATCATTAGAAATATATTCATTGCTAGCTTATTACTAAGCTTTGTGGCTTGCGCGGTAAAAGTAGAAAATAGTACAAATGAAAGCAATATAAGGTACCTTGAAAAATGGATTAAAAACAACTATCCAAATGCCACACAAAGTGAACTTGGGACTTATATTCTAGATGAAACTCCTTCTACAATTGTAGATGCTGCTCAGGTGGAGGTTGACGGTTGGGCCATACTAGATTATACTTCAAGAAATCTTGAGGGTATAGTACAAAACACTACTTTAACTGAAGTTGCAGAAAAATATTTACCTATTAAAAGTCGCAAGAATTTTTACTATCCACAGATTTTCATTGTAAATACAGGTTCTATTACGGCTGGACTACAAGATGTATTATTAGGTATGAAAGTTGGCGAAAGTAAAACTGTACTCATTCCAAGTTGGCTCATGAGTTATAAGCAATACAAAACTAAGGAAGAATACCAAAATGAAAAAACAGAATACAGCAATACTATTTATGAGCTTAAACTCATTGGTTTTTATAAAAATATTGACGAAAGAGACTCTACTTTAATGATCGACTATATTTCAAAATTTAAGTCTGATTATGTATTTGCTTCAGAATATGAAATGAATATTACTGATACCGTAGAAACAGGCTTCTTTTACTATCCACTAGAAAAAGGAGAACAAGATCCAGAAGAAGAGAGTCCTGAAGAAGGAGAAAATCCTGAAGAAGGAGAGGATGGAGAGGTTGATGAAATAGATACATCTATTAATATTAATTATATTGGTACTTTCCTTACATATAACTCTAAAAAAGAATTAATCACAAAAACTTTTGACACAAATATTGAAACTGTAGCTAAAGACTTTGGTCTCTACAACTCATCCACTACTTATAAACAGAAAAAAATCACATGGGGCGAAGACTTCAATGAAACCAAAATGGATGATAACAAAGTTATTCCTGGTTTCTCTAAGACTCTTTGGCAATTAAAACAAAAAGGTGATAAAAGAGCGATTGGAATATTTTGGTCAAAACTTGGTTACGGTTTAACTGGAGTTACTGATGCCATCCCTGCTTATGCTCCATTAATATTTGAAATTGAAATAGCAGAATAACCAGCAAATAAACATGAGTAAACAAGGCTTTGCACCTAATGAATTAGGTACAGAAGACATAGGTAAACTCTTAAAAAAATATGCACTGCCAGCCATTGTAGCAATGACAGCTTCGTCATTATACAACATGGTTGACAGTATTTTTATTGGCCATGGTATAGGCTCTTTAGCTATTTCTGCTCTAGCTGTTACTTTCCCATTCATGAATTTATCTGCAGCCTTAGGTACACTTGTGGGTGTTGGTGCTTCTACAATGATATCAGTACTTTTAGGTCAGAAAAATTATGATGTTGCAAATAAAGTACTTGCTAACATTGTATCTCTAAATATCATCATTGGATTTCTATTTATGGGAATTAGTTTATACTTCCTAGATGAAATTCTATCCTTTTTTGGAGCTAGTGTCAACACTTTACCTTATGCTAGAGAATACATGAAAATTATTCTCTATGGTAACGTAATAAACCATATCTATTTTGCGCTAAATGCTGTAATGCGTTCGTCTGGTCATCCTAAAAAGGCCATGTATCTTACAATTTTCACTGTTGTAATTAATACAGTACTAGACCCTATTTTTATCTTTGTTTTTGATTGGGGAATAAGTGGAGCTGCTTGGGCTACTGTTCTTTCTCAAACTCTTGCATTAATTGTTGTTCTTCATCATTTCAGTGATAAAAGTCGGGCTTTACATTTTAAGAAAGGTATAAGACTAGATCTTCGTATTGCCAAGGATTCAATGGCAATAGGCATGGGACCATTTTTAATGAATTCAGCTGCTAGTATAGTTACATTATTTATTAATCAACAAATTAGGGCTTATAGTGGTGATCTTGGAATTGGAGCCTATGGTATTAATAATAGGATTACTTTCATGTTTATGATGATATGTATGGGCTTAAATCACGGGATGCAGCCAATATCTGGATATAATTATGGTGCAAAAAAATATTCTCGTGTAAAAGAAGTTTATAAAAAAACTGTCTTTTATGCTACAATAGTTTCTACAATCTGCTTTATAGTATCTGTATTTCTCCCTGAATTGGCCGTTTCAATCTTCACTCACGATGAAACATTAAAAGAAATTGCAGCAAAAGGACTTAGGGCTATGAATATAATTTTCCCTGTTGTAGGTTTCCAAATGATTTCAACAAATCTTTTCCAAAGCCTTGGAATGGTGAAGAAATCTGTAACCTTGTCACTTTCAAGACAAATCTTATTTTTAATTCCTTCTTTATATTTTCTACCTAAATTTTTTGGAGCAAAAGGAGTATGGTTGAGTTTCCCTGTATCTGACTTTCTAGCTTTAATATTGACTATTATCATGTTAAGTAATCTAATTAAAAAACTCAATACATTGAAAGACGGGGATGATCCTAAGATTTTGGGTAGCAACCTGTAAAACTAAGAGATATGAAAAATTTAATCATTACTATAGGAAGAGAATTCGGAAGTGGTGGAAAAGATGTAGCTACTGAATTAGGTGAAATTTTAAATTTTCCTGTCTACGATAAAGAGCTTCTGCTTAAAGCTGCACAGGATAGTGGTTTTAGCAAAAATCTTTTTGAAGAACATGATGAAAAATGCAAGGTATTTACATTTACATCTATGTTTTCACAAGGCTTTGGCTCTCAAAATTATATGAATAGAAATGAATTGTTCCGTATGCAAAGTGAAACTATTAAAAAAATTGCTCAAGAAGGTCCTGCTATTCTAGTGGGAAGATGCTCTGACTATATTTTAAGAAATCACAAGCCCCTACTTACTGTTTTTCTAAATGCCCCTGAAGAATTTAGAATAAAAAGAATAATGGATAGTAATGACTTAGATGAAGCCCAAGCTTTAGATATGCTTAAAAAACAAGATAAAACTAGACAAGAATATTATAACTATTTTACAATGAGGGACTGGGGAGTGGCATCTACATATGACATATGCATTGATACTTCCCTTTTTGACATTAAGCGTACAGCAGAATTAATTGCATATATAGCTAGAAACTTGAATTATTAAAATGAAGCGTACAACAATCCTATCACTTTTATTTGGAGCTATTATAATAGTTCTTGGTATGAGTTTTTCTCCTGCTAAGAATACTCCCTTAGAAAAGAATGAAGGCCTTGAAGAAACCAGTATCGAAATAATTGAGTTAAATAATAGTATTACAAACTTCGACTCTGAAATTGATGATTTAGCAGGACTGGATAGAAAAATGAAAAACTTCATAAATCGTTGGCAAATAAAGGGGATGTCGCTTGCTATTACTAGAAATGATTCATTAGTTTATGCCAAAGGATATGGATGGGCCGATAAAGAGAAAAAAATTGAAATGGAACCAGGCCATATTATGAGAATAGCTTCCATATCAAAACTAATAACAGCGACTGGGATAATGGTATTACAAGAACAAGGAAAATTAAAATTAAGTGATAAAGTCTTTGGAAATATATTAAAAGATAGTTCATATGTAAACCACATTGCTGATAAATACACATTCGATATTACAGTTGAACATCTTTTAAGGCATCAGGCTGGTTTTTCTAGAGATCCCGTTTTTTCTTCTGCTGATGTTAAAAAACAAATGGGTCTACAACATAATCCAGAATTTAAAGATTTCGCAAAATTAGTTTTAAGAAATAGACTTAGACACAAACCAGGAGAATGGCAAAGATATTCAAACTTCGGATACATGGCCCTTTCGGAAGTGATTGAAGTTATTTCTGGAGAGAAATATGAGGACTTCATTAAAAACAATGTACTTGCCCCTGCTGGATGTTATGATATGCATATTGGGGGAATTTACTATGAAGACAAAAGAGAGAATGAAGTTAGATATTACACTCACGATGGAGATGGAAAATATATTGCAGAATTTACGGGTAGTGGTAATATCGTAGAGCGCTGTTATGGGGGAAATAATATTCCTGCACTTTCAGGTGCTGGTGCATGGATTGGCTCACCTATAGAAATTGCGAGATTTGTATCTTCTATAAATGGAAAACCCGAATTGAAGGATATAATTTCTCAAGAAAGCGTTGAGGAAATGGTAGAATATTTTGATGAAAAAACTTTTCCATTAGGCTGGAATGATACTAAACCAGAAAAAGGATGGACAAGGACTGGTACATTATCAGGAACTACTGCTTTGATTAGATATTATCCTGATGGTGAGTGTTGGATAATGATAACTAATACAAGCACTTATAGAGGACCAGGCCACGCAAAATACGGCAATGCTCTATTTGAACAATGCCGTATTAACTATAGTGAATTCCTCCCACAAAGGAATCTATTCGAAGCAAATTAGTCAGAATTAAATTTATACCACAGGGCTTCCATTTGACGTCTTTCCTTTTTAGTTGGTCGCCCAGTTCCCCTATCTCGTTTTAAGAAAAAAGTTTCGACAGGAGCACGGAGCTTTTCTAATTCTTCTTCTGGAGTTAAATTTTCAACAAATTGAGAAACTAGTTTTGCTCCTTGACGTTTTTCAATTAAATCCAAAACTTTATATGTATAGGTTACAGCTCCTTTTCTAACTGTAATTAGATCTCCTATTCTAATATTCCTTGAGGGCTTAGCATCTTGGCCATTCACCTTAACTTTATTTCCTTTACAAGCCTCTGTAGCATCGCTTCTAGTCTTAAAAGCTCTAATTGCCCAAAGATACTTATCTATTCTAACCTCTTCCATTTTCTTTAATTATCTAGTCCTTCTGAATATTCATCTTCAAGCCCACCATAATCTTCATCTTCCAAAAAAGGTTCTGTATTTGGATCTATATAAGAATCCAAAATTTCATGTTTCTCTATCATAACTTCTAGTAAAACAGTATCTTTTGTTTTAGGTACAAGATAAAAATCTGGTAATTCAGCAGGAATTAGGATCGCTTCTCCTTTTTTAAATTCAAATGAATCCTTAGTAGCATTTCTTTCTAAATCTATAGAAGCTCCACCTTCTGCACAAACATATATAAGAAAGGATTCAAATTTCTCTGTATAGATGTGTAGAGTATCACTTAGCTTAAGTCTTGATATAGTAAACTCTGGACGAGAAGCTAATTTTTCTACTACTTCTTCACTACTATTTGTTTTTTCAAGGGAATATTTAGAATAGTCTATAAAATCTATTGCCTCAGATAAATGAAGAAACCTCAATTCCTCCTCTTCTTTAGTCAACCCCTTTGCATAGAGCACAAAATCCAGATCAGATGATTGTTGAATAGCAATTAGATCAACTCTTCCCTTAACAGCGTGTACTAGACCCGGAGTAATCAAATATGCTTCTCCTTGCTTTAACTGAAATTCATTTAAGACTTCATAAATACTACCATTATTTGTCCTTTCAAAAAATTCCTGCGCGGTAATCTCTCTATTAAAACCAATATAAATCTTAGCATTCTTTTCTGCTTGTTTAATATAAAGCAACTCTGTTTTTCCTAAAGAATCCCATCTTTCTTCTGCCTCTACATCACTAGGATGAACTTGTAAGGGTATTTCACCATCTACCTGTAAATATTTAACTAAAATCGGGAATTGCCTACCATAATATTCATATACATTTTCACCCACAACCCTTTCTAGATAGGTTTCCATCAAATCTTCAATCGAATTTCCTTCTAACCAACCATTAGAAATTTTTGAGTTTTCAAAACCCATATCAGCAATAATCCAAGTTGCTAATCCCCATTTCATTTGGTCTGTTTCAGGAACAAACTTAATAGGATATAATTTTTTATTCGCCATAATTGTACCTAATTACTTCATCCACACCTTCCAATTTTGAAATATTCTCCATAGCAGCTTTTAATTCATCTGCAGAATGGACTAGAAGATCTATATGACAAGTTGCAATGTAATCATTCGTCTCCGTGTAGAGTTTGGTCATGTATAAATGTAATTGATCCGTAATACAAACCACCAGATCACTTAATAAATGATATCTATCTAAACCCCTAATGGCTATAGTGACAGGAAATAAGAAATCTTCATTTGCTGCAAAATCTACTCCTACTATTGAATCTCCATAACGTGAAGATGCTCTAATGGCAGCCGGGCAATTTCTTTTATGTACAGTTATTCCCCCATCTTCATCCTTGAAACCAATTACCTCTTCACCTGGTATAGGACTGCACTCTTCACACAAGATATAGGCAAGCTTAGGTTTTTTTGAAAAATAAGATCCAATATTTTTTTTAGCCTTATAAGTAACAACTGCATCTTGCCACTCAGGGAACATTTGAACATTTTCATCAGTGCCTATCTCCACACAGTCTCCTGTTGCCAGTTTTGTTGTCACTGGAACTAAATGACCGTTAATGCGAGCAAATTTAGCACTTCTACCAACCTCTGTATGTAATTCATATGCAAAATCCAAGGCTGTGGCTCCTTTAGGTAAGATAATTCTCATACCCCTAGGAGTATAGGCCTGAATATCTTCTGTATAGAAAGACATGGTTACTCCATCCATAAAATCAATCTCTTGGCTATGATAAGCTGCATCTTCCAAAACTGACTTAAACTTATCTAACCATTTGATTATATTTCCCTCAGTTTGCTCAGCCACACAGCCAAGTCTTGCATTCCTTACCATTCTTTCTGAAGAAATATGTACCTCTTCCCAAGTACCATGGTCAGAAAGAAGATTTATATGAAAACTTTGATTACCATTGGCTTTTGGAGAGTCTATATAGTTCGCTACACTTCCAGGTTGTTCTTTGAAATAGTCCGTCAGGGCAGAGTAAATTCTCAGACTATTCCTTTTTTCAGATACAGGTAGATTATCTGGATAAATAATTCTTAGATAATGCTTACCTTCAACATGATGAAATTCTCTACCTGACGAATGCATCCTTCGCAAAACACTATGTGGCATCCTCCAACGTAATTCTGTTCTTGCTTTCAGACCAGCAGAATCTAAAGCCTCATGAACCTTAGCTATAAAAGCTTGAATTTGTTCATTCTTAGTCTCCTTATCCATTGCGAGATTATTCTCTAAATCTTCATATTCTTTTGGAGAACGATATTTAAAAGAAAGATTCTCTAGCTCTGTCTTTATCGGGTGTAAACCAAGACGATTTGCAAGAGGAGCATAGAAATAGTCTGTTTCCCCTGCAATTTTCATCTGTTTGTCTGACTGCAAACTTTCTAAAGTCCTCATGTTGTGAAGACGGTCTGCAATCTTAATAAGCAAGGCTCGAATATCATACTCAAGAGATTTTAAGATCTGCTTGAAATTATCTATTTGTTTTGAACTACTACGACCTTTTTTCTTCTTTTTAGTCAAGACTCCTACAAGATAAGCCACATCTCTACCAAAATGTTGCCTTATATCATCGATCTTATACTTAGTATCTTCAACAACATCATGAAGAAACGCGGCCATGATCGGTTCAATACCTAGTTCTAACTCCTCTGCTACAATTCTTGCAACTGCTACTGGATGAGTTATATAAGGTTCTCCAGACTGGCGCTTTTGATGACTATGAGCCTTTTTAGCAAACTCATAAGCTTCACGCACACGCACTATATCCTCCTTACTAAAACGTGGCCCAAGCCAAATGCATAGCTCATCAACGCTTCTTTCTATTTCTTCATAATATTGCTCCATAATTTCTCTGTTTTTAAGAGGAAAATTTAAATAAAGCTAATCCTTAAGCCTAGCCCTAAGTATTTTAGCCTGCTCCTCAAATCCTGGCTTCCCAAGTAGAGCAAACATATTCTTTTTATAAGCCTCAACACCTGGTTGATCAAAAGGATTGACACCAAGTACATAAGCACTAATACCACAAGCTTTCTCAAAAAAGTAAAATAAACTTCCTAGATTAAACTCATTAATTCTTTCAATAGAAATTGACATTTGTGGCACTCCACCATCAATATGGGCTAGTTTTGTACCTAGTTCTGCCATATAATTACATTCTTCTATATGCTTTCCAGCTAAGAAGTTAAGTCCATCAAGGTTTTGTGGATCGCTTTCTATCTTCTTATTACGATTACTTTTCTCTACCGTAATAACTGTTTCCATTAAATTGCGTTTCCCGTCTTGAATGTATTGCCCCATTGAATGAAGATCTGTTGTAAAAATCACAGACGCAGGGAAAATACCCTTACCATCCTTGCCTTCTGACTCGCCATAGAGCTGCTTCCACCATTCACCTAAATATTGAAGTTTAGGATTGTAAGTCACAAGCACTTCTATGAACTTACCCTTATCATATAAGAGATTACGCATTGCTGCATATTCAATAGCTGGATTGTTCTCAGAGCGTACAGCACAAGCCTTTTCCATCTGGGCTGCTCCTTTTAAAAGCTCCCTAATATCAAAGCCAGCAAGAGCAATAGGTAGAAGGCCCACAGGGGTAAGAACCGAAAATCTACCACCAACGCTGTCTTCAAGTACGAAGGTCTTTAAGCCCTCTTGGTCAGCAAGAGACCTAAGAGCTCCTTTTTTAGCATCTGTTACTGCCACTATACGCTCTGCTGCTTCTTTTTTACCATAAGTTTCTTCAATATATTGCTTTACAATACGGAATACCACTGCTGGCTCCGTTGTAGTACCTGATTTAGAAATTACCACTGTTGCAACATTTCTCTCTTTCATTAAATCCATTAATTCTGCAATAAATTCTTCTGAAAGATTATGTCCTGCAAACACCACTTCTGGTGCTGATTTTTTAGCTGAAAGTTGAGTAGCAAAAGAATGGCTAAGGGCCTCCAAAGCACATTTAGCACCAAGATATGAACCACCTATTCCTATAACAACTACTAAATCAATATTCTTAGCTATCCACGCATCTCGAACTGCTTCACATTCGAGGATTAAAGATTCTGGAGTTTGAGTAGGTAGATGTTTCCAACCCAAAAAGTCGTTACCTGCACCTGTACCAGCTTCTAGTACGTCGAAAGCTTTTAACGCTTTGTCTAAATATTCTTTATATTCTGCATTACTTACAAAGGAGTTGCAGCCTCCAAGATTAACTTTTAACATAATATATAATTTAATACATTTCTGCGAAGACACTCACGTCACTTTGTTCCTCGGGATGACATACCTCAGGGTGACAATCACAGGACTGTCATAAGAGATCCCATTTGTAACAATAACGACAATCATAGGACTGTCATTGCGAGGAGCCCGAAGGGCGACGTGGCAATCTTTG
>CAYFTA010000004.1:31726-36067 GCA_964346015.1 uncultured Muribaculaceae bacterium
GACAATCATAGGACTGTCATTGCGAGGAGCCCGAAGGGCGACGTGGCAATCTTTGCAAAGATAAAATATTTTAACCAAAATTTTCAGAAAGTTTACATATATTTGTGTGTTTAACAAAACTTTAATTTCAATAATATTAAATGACAATGAAAAAGTTTCTTATGATAAGCCTTACATCACTAGGTCTCACATTATCAGCCTCAGCCCAAAAATCAATTGGCATCGTCGCTCATAGGGGCTATTGGAACTGCGAAGAGGCTGGCTACGCAAAAAATTCAATTGCAGCACTAAGATGTGCGCAAGAAGCAGGATTTTGGGGTAGTGAATTCGATGTGAATATGACATCAGATGGTGTACTTTTGGTTTACCACGATAGCGATATTGATGGAAAGAGATTTGACTCTAACCCATATGAAGTTTTCAAAGATAAAATCATACAAAATGGAGAGAAAATTCCAACTCTAGATGAGTTTTTTGAGCAAGGGAAAAAATATCCTGAAACAATGCTTGTTTTTGAACTTAAACCATTGAAAAACAAAGAGCTAGAGAAAGAATTTGTAGAACGTTCGATTGAAAAAATCAAAGAGCATGGACTTGATTCTCCTGATAGAATAATGTTTATATCTTTTAGTTATTACATATGTAAAAAAATAGCTAAAAAAATGCCTGGTTACACCGTGCAATACCTTAAGGGTGACAAGAGTCCTAATAAACTACACTTAAAAGGCATTTCAGGAATTGACTATAATTATAAGCTTTTAAAACTTTTCCCAAAATGGTATAAACAAGCCAGGAAACATAATATGAGTATTAATACCTGGACAGTGAATAAAGAAAAGGATATTCGTACAATGGTAGAAACTGATATAGATCAAATCACAACAGACTACCCTATTGAAACTAGAGAAATCCTTAAAGAATTAGAAATCACAGAACTTCGATAATGTCATAGATTAGAACTATATTTCATTAATGTTTCAAATTAATTAAGAAAGCTTTAATTTCAACTATAAATTTGAAGAATCTATAGTATTTTATTTAATTTTAGAGACTTATGAATAAATACTATGGTTACAGAACGTATTTTAATAGTAGAAGATGAGGAAACTTTATGTGAAGTTTTGAAGATGATGGACGTGGAGTTGATAAAGAACATTTACCACGACTTTTTGAGCGATTTTATAGAATCGACAAGGGTCGCTCTCGCCAAATGGGTGGTACTGGTCTTGGTCTTTCTATTGTGAAACACGCCGTACAATTTCATAAAGGTTCCATAAAAGTAGAAAATCGTCACATGGGTGGTCTACTTTTCGATTTTTCTTTAGATAAAATCTAGTGAACCTCAATGAGGTCATCTAATGAGGTGGTGTATAGACGAGATCTATACTCACTCCTTATCCCATCAGCATAATGACCTGGACGCTGAACGGCCACACGAAGCAAAGTCGATTTTTCCACAGAGTCCATAATTTTGGAAATTTTTGCTTGTTTTTTACGATACTCTTCATTCTCATCGAAGAGAGAAACTTGAATGTTTTCTGCAGGAATTATATTAGACACAACAACACCTGCCTTTTTATATTTATAAGCTGGTTTATAAATCATTCTAAGGGCTTTTAAAGCAGTAGATACAATGGCAGTCGTGTTATTTTCTGCAACCTCTAGTCTAATCGTAGCTGAAGGGAAATATTGATCCAAATCTTCCCTAAAGCGATTAGTATAAACAAAGGTTGTCACAGAATAGGCTGCCGATTTTTCTTCTCTTAATTTTTTTGCACAAGCAGCTGCAAAGTCAGAAACTCTCGACAACAATTCCCTTTCGTCACTTATCATTTCTGCAAAGGAGCGAGACACACATATGGATTGTCTTCTATCATGCTTTTCTTCTTCAAGACAAGAACGACCTTGAAGTTCTTCCCAAGTTCTAACTGCTGGCAAATTATATCTTGCATCGACCCATTCGCGAGGCCTATTTATAAAATCCAAAGCTGTTTTTACTCCACTTGCATTGAGCTTAGGTGCTAGCTTGCGACCTATGCCCCAAACATCCCCTATGGCTGTGAGTTCAAGTGCTTTATGCATTTTTTCAGGTGTATCTATCATACAACACCCCCTGTAACCCTTATATTTTTTTGCAAAGCTTCCTGCCACCTTTGCTAGAGTCTTAGTGGGAGCAATACCTATGCTTATAGGAATCCCTACCCATTTCTTAACTTTAGCAATTAGCCTTCTACATAGAACTACCATCTGCTCTAGGCTCAAGCCATCTAAAATTAAAAAGGCTTCATCAATAGAATAAATCTCAATCCTGGGTGCCTCTTCTGCAAGTATTGACATTACTCTAGATGATAAATCTCCATAAAGTGCATAATTTGAAGAACAAGCAATCAAAGCTCCATTATCCACGAGATGCTTTACCTTAAAAAAAGGAGTTCCCATCTTTATACCCATAGCCTTGCTTTCGTTACTTCGAGAAACCACGCAACCATCATTATTTGATAGCACAACCACAGCTTTACCCTCCAATTCTGGACGGAAAACCCTCTCACATGAAACGAAAAAATTATTACAATCTACGAGTGCATACATAAAACCTAGGTCAAACTATCGATAATTTACCTTTTTAATAAAATAAGTAACTATACCCCAAACCATGAAATTCATGCTTTCATCCACTTTTATGTCTGGATATTGTGAATTTGCTGGTCTTAGCCATAGCTCACCATTATTCTTATAAGATATATATTTTAATGTGAATTCACCATCAAGAAAGCAAACAGCCATATCACCTTCCTTTGGCTCTATGGACTTATCTATAACCAAAACATCCCCCTCTTCAACCCCAGCCTCTATCATTGAGTTGCCAACTACACGTCCAAAGAACGTTGCTGCTGGATGCCTCACCAATTCTTTGTTTAGGTCTATACAATCAGTCATAAAATCCGTTGCTGGAGAAGGAAAACCTGCATGTATACCTTCACCTGCCATTTGAGCTCCTCTAGACTCGACGTTTAATAACGATTTATCTTCCTCTTCCATACTATAACAATCTATATTTTTTAATTTCCTTATTCATTGTAAAGGCTATTGGGAACTTCGCCCTTGATTTCAAGGTCTGTCTGGCCAAATCCAAAGCATATTTATCTCCAGCATCAATTAATTCTCTTAAGTTTTCAGAACAAAGAGTTTCCAATAATAAGTAAAACCCATGTCCGTGATTGTGATGCCTTAAATGACAAAGTTCATGTAAAAGCACATAGTCACTTAATGCCTGGGGCAGGCGCACAAGATTGAGGTTAAGATTGATATTATTCTTCTTTGAGCAACTTCCCCAATTAGTAGAGTTATGTTTTATTGCAACTCTATTATAATGAAAACCATGTTTTTGAGCAAAATAATCTAACCTCGGTGGTAAAGCTTTCTTAGCCTCCTTACGCATAGTTTCTATTTCCTCTTCACTCGCTGGCTTTAATTCTTCAAATTTAGACAACTGCCTTTTAATGGTCTCTAAAACCCAGTCTCTTTTTGACAAAAAAAAGGACTCTGCTTTTTTCAAACTTAGGTTTGTGGGATATGTAAGGGAAACACCTTTTGTGGGATGTACCTTAAGAGTCATACGCTTGGCACGTAAACTTTTCTTAAAAATCACCTCGCCTATTTCTGTGTCTTTATATATTTTTTGCACTTTCTTTGTTTACTTAATTTTTTGAATCTCTATTATCTCATCAAAGTAAATACAATTATACATTAAAATTTGAAATTTTCATACCAACAATAATTAAGTATTTTACACGGCTTTAATGAAATATATCCATGCCATCCTTGTAATTTAGATATTTTATCCTTATATTTGCGCCCGCTTATTGGGTACATCCAGTCCCAACTAAAGTTTTAATTATTAACATTTTAATCTTTTTGCATTATGGCTGAATATTTAGCAGCAGAAAAAAAGCAAGAGATTTTCGCGAAGTACGGAAAGTCTAATACTGACACCGGCTCTCCTGAGAGTCAGATTGCACTATTTTCCTACCGTATCGCTCACCTAACAGAGCATCTAAAACGCAATAGAAAAGACTATACAACTCGTCGTTCATTGCTTAAGCTAGTAGGTAAAAGACGTCGTCTACTTGATTATTTAAGAGTTAACGACATTGAGAGATACAGAGCTATCATTAAGGAGCTAGGTCTCCGTCGATAACCAATAGTAGGGACAGTCACAAGGGGGAAATCCGTAAGGACAGCCCCCTTTTTTCCAAAAAATCAAAACAGTATTTATGAATATTATTAACAAGAAAATTGAATTATCTGACGGAAGGATAATTGAAATTGAAACTGGCAAGT
>CAYFTA010000005.1:0-30123 GCA_964346015.1 uncultured Muribaculaceae bacterium
TGTGGAAATCACGTCATTCTATTCTTCCCCTATTGAAGGACTAATTAGATACCATTTATGAATGAAGTGCTTAGCACTTCATTCATAAATGGTATCTATATCTCAACCCCTGTCACTACGTGACATCCCTTAGTCAGGGGAATACCGACATTCACCATGTTCATGTCGGGCGCCATCACTGGTTCGACTTTCTGCGAAAGTCTCCCTGACGTGAGTGTCGCGGCGCTGATGCGCCTTATTAAAATTATAAGAGTCCTTCGGGGATATTGATGATGATTTCCTTATTATCGGGGTCGAGGGACAAAACTAAATCTTCATGAAAAGGCACAATGAGTTCACCTTCTTCAGTTTGGACTTCAAGACATGGATTATTTGGAATGTCTAAGAAATGAGTTATTTCCCCTACAACTATAAAGTCATAATCATTGTCAATATCACTATCAAAATCATCATCAAGTTCATTATCATGCTCACCCTTAAGTTCCTCATCAAAATAGTCCTCTAATTCGCCATCGAGATTGTTACCCTTTTCGGTATAAGGTTCGCTATCAAGATCGTCCTCGATATAAGCTTCATTGTCTTCATCAATGGTTCCATCATATGGTTTAAGAAGAGTCCATCCTATTAGAAAACTTAGATCATCTTCCTCTAATCCAGCATCCAGAAGAGTCGCATCCATATAAACAGCCTTCCCAACTAACTCCTCAGCATCTTCAAAAGAGTTCACATCTGTAATATGAGCAAAAGCCCTGTTAGATCCCCTTTTAACAAAAGAGTCAATAAAAAAAGGAACCGGTAATCCATCAAAATAGATGAACACCGGTTCTTCAATATTAATATCTTCAGGAGCGTAATAGCGAAAACTCAATACAATTTTTCCATCGGTACCGTAAGATTTTAATACCTTAGCCACTTGTTTTAAGTTTTGCTCATTGCTTCGCGACATAGGAAATAATAAACTTTAAGTATAAGACATAGTCTTATTATAATTAAGCTATACTTTTAAGACAGAGTCTTCTTGTAAGATAATTAAGCCTATGTGACCCTTGAAGAAAATTAAGCCTCAGCTGGTGCTTCTGGAGCCTCGTCAGCAACCTCTGCATTCTTAGCAGCTTCTGCTTCTGCCTTTGCTTTAGCCTCAGCTTCAGCAGCCTCTCTAGCAGCTGCTTCTTCCTCTGCAAGTCTCTTAGCTAGAGCTTCTGCTCTTTCTTGATTAACCTTAGACTCCGCTGCAATAGCCTCTTTTACTCTTGCTGCTTCCTCTTTAGAAAGTATTTCAATTTTAGCATTAATTTTTGCATCTTTAGCTTTTCTCCATTCAGCATATTTTGCTTCTGCTTGCTCTTGTGTTAGAGCACCTTTTTGGACTCCACCTTGAAGATGTTTCTTAAGAAGTACACCCTCGTATGAAAGTATACGACTTACTGTAAGTGTTGGTTGAGCACCAACATTTAACCATTTTAATGCTTTATCGTGATCTAAAACGATAGTAGCAGGGTCTGTGTTAGGATTATACGAACCAATTTGTTCGATATAACGTCCATCGCGTGGTGCACGTGAATCAGCCACTACAATGTGGAAGAATGCAAAATTCTTCTTTCCGCGGCGTTGTAATCTAATTTTAACAGCCATTGTGAATCTGTTTTAAGTGTTTATAATAAAATACCATGTTTTTCCTTCTCGAGGAAAAGCGTGCAAAAATAACTAATATTCTTCTAAAAACCAAGAACTCTTTGCTTTTTCATTTTTTATAAATATCTTTGCTATCCCTAAAATAAAAGCGGATGTGGCGTAATGGTAGCCGCGCTACTTTGAGGGGGTAGTGGGAGCAATCCCGTGCGAGTTCGAGTCTCGCCATCCGCACAAAATAACAAAATGCAGCTATTTCTCACAAGAAATAGCTGCTCTGCTTTATAAAAATGGGTTAAGTTAGGTATAAGCTTAGTACTTTATGTGTATGTTCGCTGTGAATAAGTCAAAACAGAAATAAGGAGGTACTTCGCCACGATTTGATTCAATACTAAAGTCTACCACATCCACATCTCCGAGCTTTGATAGATCAAAAACAGTCCAGTTTGTAATTACCGAATCCTTTACTTCTTCGCTGGAACTGTATTTTGCTAAAAATATTTCTGCTTTTCCTGTTTCTTGAGGTTCTTTTAATTCTTTGCCTTGAGCATCAAGAACAGAATAGCCTGTTGCCGTAAGCTTAAGGTAATCATCATCTTTGAAATTATTTACTACATAGTTTACGACTTGTGTAGTATTTATAACCAAACAACCCTGTAAGTTACATGTACCAATATGTGCGTTTGCGAAAGAAATGTCATGTTTAGGCATTTCTGCTTGATCTGGATTATCATAGAATACTGCGAAAGTTCGATTTATCGCCATTTGTTGATTCTGAATAGGTGGCTTAAATGCACTATTAAATTTAAATCTTCTATTTAAATCGTCCGTAATAGTAGAATCAGAGGCCATTGATAAAACATGCCCTCCAATAAATTGTGGAGGATTTGTTTCACTTAAAGAAGTATAGAAAAGCAAGTCTATCCAAGGAATAATCCCGTTATTATTAAAAAAAAGACTATCCTCTCCAAAAGCTTCTTGATAATTTAAGTCACTATATTCAAAAGAGGCTTGTATAGTACGTGATTGTTCAAAATCACCACCCTTCAAACAAGAAATAGCCACAACGGCCATTATCATAAAAAGTCCTAATTTTTTCATTATTGAGTTCATTTAATTAATTATTATTTTAGCTATAAAAGTTGCAGGTCCAGTTAAGTAAACAGACTTTATTACATTTTGATAAGGAATAAAATCCACAAATAACTCATCTTTTTTTGCCTCAACTAAATATTTTACTCTTCCTCCTTTGAGGTTTTCTGAAGGTTGAATTCCATCAAGATGAGCAACAATGGCTGAAGCAACTATACCTGTTCCACATGCATAAGTTTCATCCTCAACACCTTTTTCATAGGTCCTAACTTTCAGACCTCCCTCAATTGTTTTAACGAAATTTGCATTAACACCGACTGGAGCAAATTCCTTAGCATACCTTATCGCCCTCCCCTTTTCAACTACTTCTGCATCTTCGATACTATCAACAATTGTGACAAAATGCCTTGTACCTGTATCCAGAAAATAACCTTCACATGAAAACTCCAAATTTATAGATGCAAAATATTCCCATTTTGTGACATCTTTCATTAAAAGACGAATAATTTTTACTCCCTCTACATCAGAAATAACCTCAGCAGTATGAAAACCATCAGCAGCCTCAAAATCAAAATTTTCAAAGCCTAGGTCTTTTGCAAAAGCTACTATACAACGTCCACCATTTCCACACATCATTCCCCCAGAACCATCTGAGTTATAATAAAGCATTTTGAAATCATATTTATCACTTCTCTCTAATAAAATGAGTCCATCAGCTCCCACTCCATATCTTCTGTCGCAGAGTCTAGATATTTCTTTTGTTGATAATGAAATTTGACCATCTCTATTATCAGCCAAAAGAAAATCATTTCCTGCACCTTGATATTTATAAAAAATCATTTTATCTAATATTTATACTAATAAAGGGTCATCCTATTAAATTCTAATAGATTTAGTTTATTCAAAAGCTTTAAAATTTACCCTTTCTTCTTTTATAATAATGAAGCTAAAAGTTTTATACCCTCTTCCATCCTATCTTCAGAAAGGAATGAAAAATTCAAACGCATGGTATTAAGTTTCGAACCATCTGGAGCAAAAAACGTACCTGCTACATAGGCAACACCTGCTTCTAGAGCTTTATCATAGAACTGGATCGCATCAAAGCCTTCTGGTAAAGTCAGGAATATGAATAAGCCACCATCTGGATGCGTCCAAGTAACTCCCTTAGGCATATACTTTTCCAGCAAAGACAAAAGTAAATCCCTTTTTGACCTATATAAATTCACTGTCTGCAATAAATTTCTATCTAAAACACCATTATTCATCAAAATGGCAATAACATATTGATTGAAAATGGGTGGGCAAAGGTCTAAGGCCTGTTTGCAAACATAAATTTTATCAAGTATTTCGGGGTGTGCAATAGCCCAACCTAATCTAAATCCTGGGGCAATAATCTTAGAAAAAGAGCCTAGATGAATTACCCTATCTGGTGATAATGAGTAAATTGTGGGCAGATGCTCTCCCTCATACCTCAGTTCACGATAAGGGCTATCCTCAACTATCAGAAAATCATATTTTTCTGCAAGTTCCACTAAAACCTTTCTTTCCTCTAAACTCAGACTCTCTCCTGAAGGATTTTGAAAATCAGGTATCATATAAATGAACTTCACCTTCTTTCCTTCAAATATGGCTCGATTAATAGCCTTCTCATAGTCATGCTTGAATTCTTCAATACTCCTAGCTCCATTTTCGATTCCTCGGACATCACTTCCTCTATTTTCAACACCCAGAACATCGGCTTCTCTATTTTCAACTCCTCGAACATCTGCTCTGTATGAACTAAAGGACTGAAGCGCACCTAAATAAGTTGGGCTTGAAGTAATAATTATATCTCCTGGATCCACAAAAATTCTAGCACAAACATCTATTCCTTGTTGCGAAGATGAGGTAATTTGAACCCTGTCTATTGGAACTTTATAACGAGAGGCTAAAGCTTCCCTCAACTCTGGAACTCCTTGAGTGGCACCATATTGCAAAGATTTTGAACCGTAAGTTTCTAAGACTTCAATCATGGCCTCACGTATCTCTTCCATAGGGAAGGTCTCTGCACAGGGGTAACCTCCCGCAAAGGAATATATGGAATTAAGATCCACTTTCTTAAAGATTTCCCTTACTGGAGATCTTAAAAAAGAACCCACATCTTTAGAAAATTTGTCCTGATAATCTGTCATTAAATAATTTAGTTCTATTTACCTCTTACAGAAGAAATGGCTGTTTCGTCTGTGTCAGGTACCTTATTTTAAGCTACCATATTTTATTATTTTTGCGAAGATGGCCACATCGCCCTGCGAGCTCCTCGCAATGACACCAAAAGTTCCTTCAAATGATGAACACAGTTAGTCATTATCGAATTACTTGACCTACAAGGTCTTAGAGACTCGCCATGACAATCTTATCGAAGGGTATCTTCTAAGGCGACTGAGGCTGAGGTTTTTGAGTCACGATATTTCACAATCACAGGAGTGTAAAGATGAATACCATGCTCAACTCCTGCTCCCTTAGTCATAGGCCTACTTCCAGATACAACCACTGCACCCTCTGGCACAATAATTTGACCATGTTCATTGGCGCGAATCCAATTTCCAGTCGTTGCATCAAAAATAGAAGTAGAAGCATTTATAATTACTCCTGTTCCAATAACAGCATTTTCTTTAACAATTGTACCTTCATAAATTCCACAATTCCCACCTATGAAGACATTGTCCTCAATAATAACAGGAAGTGCTCCCACAGGTTCGAGTACTCCACCTAGTTGAGAAGCAGCAGAAAGATGCACGTTCTTACCAACCTGTGCACATGAGCCTACCAAGGCGTGAGAGTCAATCATAGACCCCTCATCTACATAAGCGCCTATATTGACATAAGAAGGAGGCATCATAATAACCGAAGGTGCTAAATATGCTCCAACTCTTACGCTAGACCCACCTGGGACTATACGAACACCATTGTCTTTAGTAAATTTTCTTGCAGGAATTGTATCTTTATCAAAAAATGAGAACTGTCCCTCACTCATATCCTTTAGATTTCCAAGACGGAAACCTGATAAAATTACTTCTTTAACCCAAGAATTTACCTTCCACTCACCGTTAACCTTTTCTGCAACTCTTAATTTTCCTGCCTCTAAGTCACGGCATACTTCATAAAATTGCTTCAATTCCATTTTTTTAATATTTATTTTTGCGAAGACCCTCACGTCAGTTCCCCACGTCGCTACGCTCCTCTGGATGACAACTAAAAGATCTCACTGTGAAAATCTCAAGAAATCATTCTGAGAAGGAGTGTGGCTCCTTCGTGAGAATCTATAGTCCCAAATCTTTAACTGTTTTATCCATTAGCTCGTAAGTAGCTTTTGTTGCAGGTACTAAAGGAGAACGTAGCTCATTCTCAATTAAGCCTAAAGCAGCCAATCCTGCCTTTGCTGGTATTGGATTGCTCTCCACGAAACAATTTTTAAACAAAGGCATTAGCTTATAATGCAATTTACGAGCTTTAACTAAATCATCCTCTGCTAGAGCATTTACGAGCTGAACCATTTCAACTGGTGCAACATTGGATGCTACACTGATAACACCATGAGCCCCTGTTGCCATCAATGGAAGAGTTTCATCATCATTTCCACTTAAAACAGAGAAGCCCTTTGGTGCATTTTTTATTATTTCGGCAATTTGAGCATAATTACTTGAAGCTTCTTTAGTTGCAACTATGTTTTTTATCTCTGCGAGTCTCAATGTCGTTTCTGCTGTCATATTTGCACCTGTTCTTCCAGGAACATTATACATTACTATTGGCTTATCTGTAGCTTCGGCAACAGCTTTAAAATATTCATATTGTCCTTGTTGAGTAGGCTTATTATAATAAGGTACAACAATCAAAAAAGCATCCACTCCATGAGGTTCAAGTAATTCCATTGTTTTTAGGGTATGCTTTAATGAATTTGAGCCGGCTCCCACAACCAGCTTTTTACCTCCTGCCTTTTCTTTAGCAACCTGAAGAATTTTTACTTTTTCTTCGTCCTCAAGGCAAGGTGTTTCACCTGTAGTCCCAAGAGGTACAAGAAAATGAATACCTGCTTCAACTTGACGCTTTACTAATTTAGCATAAGCATCATAGTCCACTTCACCATTTTTGAACGGAGTAACCAGTGCTGTTCCACAACCCGTATATATGTATTTACTCATGATAAAAGCTATTAAATTTTAAACGAAATATAAGAATAAATTCTAAAAGACAAGATATCTTGTTCTTAAAGATATTGTAACATGTTCTTTAAAATATTAACTCTTGTTCTTAAAGAAAAACCCTAGTTCTTAAAGATAATGTCTTGGAACTCATGTACTCCCTCAAGTCCTTCTGTTCTTAAAGCAGCAGCTACGGCACCTTGTGCAAAGCCTTCACGAGAAAAGGCTTCATGAGTCATTGTGATTCTGTCACAAGTACCCTCATAGCCAATTGTATGTATACCTGGAATTTCGCCACATCTAACTGACTGAATATCAGTTTTAACCTTCATGTTTTTATCCAGAATATCTGCTAAACTTTTTGCAGTGCCACTTGGAGCATCTAGTTTATGACAATGGTGCATTTCAATCATATATGGACTGTAACCTCCTGCTTCTCCAAGCATTTTAGAAATATGCTCTGTCACAGCAAAAAACACATTCACACCTATCGAGAAATTTGAAGCATAAATCATAGGCGTGCCACATTTCTCAAAATAAGCTATAATTTCTTCCTTAATATCATTCCAGCCAGTAGTTCCGACAACTACAGCTTTGAAGTTCTCAGCTAAAAACTTATAGTTTTCTCTGAAAGCATCTGGCGTGGTAAAATCAATACAAACGGATTCAGAGGCCACCACCTTATCAAAATCCATTATAGATTCACTCCAGCCAACGTATTCTACATCTTTAGCAAGTAGGATTTTTTCTATCATCCTACCCATTTTTCCATAACCACTAATTACTATCTTCATTTTCTGCATAAAATAAATAGTCATGAAGCTCCTGAACAGCTTCCAAAACTCCTTCTCTATCAATCACAAAACTGATATTTACATATGAGGCTCCCTGAGAAATCATATAAATTTTACAATTCTTTAAAGGAGCAAAGGTTCTTTTAAGAACACCATTCAGTTTTACAATATTTTTTCCAATAACAGATACTTGGGATTTATCTGAATCTACGATTACTTCAGAAAACTCTGATAGTTCCTCTATAACCTTATCTATGTTCTGAGAAGCATCCACTGTGACGGAAATATTAGCCTCAGAAGTACTAATCAGATCTACTGAAATCTTACTTTCACTAAAGATTTCAAAGACTCTTCTTAAGAACCCAGAAGTATTAATCATTTTCAATGAAAATATATTGATTACCTGTATATTCTTTTTGAAAGAAACAGATTTAACCCCGTCCTCTATCATTTCGTTATTCAAAATTGCTGTTCCTTGGCCTGATGGATTCATAGAGTTGAGTACATAGAGTGGAATATCCTTTTTAACAGCTGGCTCTATAGTAAGAGGATGTAGAATCTCAGCCCCGAAATGTGCCATCTCTGCTGCTTCTTCAAAAGATATTTTTTCTAAATATTTTGTCCCTTGTATATATCTTGGATCTGCTGTTCTGACTCCATCCACATCTGTCCAAATCTCAATTTGATTCGCTTCTAAAGCCATTCCTATGATAGAAGCCGAATAATCTGAACCACCTCTTCCTAGCACGGTCGGTTCTCCATCTTTACTCATACCCACAAAGCCTTGAGTAATAACAGCATCAACACCATCATAAGCTTTTGGGATCACCTCTAGAACTCTTGGAATAATTTCTTTATACTTAGGCTCTGCTTTTAGATAGTTATCATTTGTAACCATCATACTTCGCGCATCTACAAAATTTGTCCTTATGCCCCGTGCATTCATTGCATGGCAAATGATTGTAGAAGATAAATATTCACCTGTAGAGATAATTATAGCTTTGTTTTTATCAGATAGTTCTCCTAAAGTACATACTGCATTAGCCAGCTCTGAAAGATTATCACAGATCTTATTAACTTTTTCAGTAGCTTCCCCATGAAGAGAAGGACTTTCACCTAATAACTCTCCAACCAACCTTATATGACGCTCTCTTAATTGATTCAGAAACTCATTTGTTTTTTCTGAATCTTGTGCTTTCGCCGCATCTGAAATACTGTATAATAAATCAGTAACCTTTGACAAGGCAGAGACAACCACTACTGGTTTTAAATGTAATTTACTACCAATAATGAATATTGTCCTTGTAATTGCTTCAAGATTACCTACGGAGCTACCTCCGAATTTCATTACTATCATACGATTCTATTTGTTTGTCTAAAGTCCTATATTTCAAGATTGCCACGTCGCTACGCTCCTCGCAATGACATTTAAGGCAATCACAGAACTCACAATATTATTTCTTCAAAAATTTTAATATAATTATCCACTGCTTTTTCTAAATCAGCAATGAGAATATGTTCATTTTCAGTATGAGCAACAAGAATGCTTCCTGGACCACATAGTATCTTCTTATCAAAGTTGTTTAAATTTGGAGCATCTGTACCAAAAGCTACTACCGTAGTAGGGAAACCCTCTAATGTTTCAAATTTCAAAGGATCATCACCACCTAATATGTTCACAGTCATTGACTTTTGCCAAGGAGCAACATTGTTTGCCAATAAATCAGAACCATCTGGAGCTTCATTCTTTCCAAAACGTAATTTTGCCTCAGGTCCCGCTATGTTTTTCATAACATTTGTCACAATTGTATCAGAGGCAAATGTTGTCCTAAAATAAATCCTAAATGAAAGGTGGTCAGATAGAATATTTTGTGGATTATTGCTATGTAATTCACCTATATTCCAAGTCGTTTTCCCTAGCACCTCATCTTCAGGAAAAACTATTGAACGCAAGGCATCTGAAAATTCCATAAAATATTCAATCGCACTTTCCCCATACTCGGGATAACCAGAATGTGCTGCCTTACCTTTAATGGTAATTTCATAAGTTTTTGTTCCTTTGCCGTGTGAAACCATGAGATTATCAGTTGGCTCTCCCACAACTAAATACTCTGCTCCTGGGTGCGATTTACTAAAGGCTTTTGCTCCAAAAGAGCCTGTCTCTTCACCAGCTAAAAGTAATAAACCAAAACCTTCATATCCTTTTTTTTCTAACTCTAAGCATGCCTCATACATCGCAAAAATCTGCCCCTTAGCATCGCAAGCACCCCTACCCTTTATCATATTTTCAGAGAAAGTCGGTGGAATATAAGGTGGAACAGTATCTAAATGAGTACAGAACATCAGTTTGGGCTCTCCCCATGAAAATAAAAGGTTTTTTGTGCCATCGCCCACATCAAATTTTTCAACCTTGCATTTATCAGTTAGAAGCCTAACAGCCAAAAAATCAGCCAACTCTCCTTCCTTTCCTGAAGTTGAATCAATTTCTAATATCTCTTTGAACAATTTTAAGTTCATATCATTTTTCCCTTATGAAAATTTAATTTTAGGACATTTCACTACAACATACAAATATAAGTATTTATCCTTAAATAACAGATATAAATTGTGGCGTTTTAATTCACCACAATCTCATCCATGAAAATGAAGCCACGCTTTGGACTGCGAGCAGCGTCAGTTAAATGAATATGCATTTTATTCAATTTAAAGAGCGCCATCGCATCCATCTGCTTTTTTAAAAACTTTATTGAACGAAAATGTCTAGAAACGTCAACATGAATACCCCTATATGGAAATCTCGGGGCATCGCTTATAACAATACAGTCAATTTCTTTTTTGGTGGCATTATCGGTTAGTTGAAGAAGAGTTTGAATGGCATAGTGAGGCAATGATTGAGTCTGAAACAAAGAAATATGACTCAGGAATGCGAATAAAACCCTCTTTGGTTTTAACTAATTTGCCTTGTTCGAGAAGTTGATTAAACATTTTAGGATTATATGTTTCCAAAACTTCTACTTCTAGGCCTTTTGATGTTCGTAGCCCTAACATAATTTTCTCCAAGAAAATTTGCTCACTATTCAAAACTTCTTCTTCTCTGATGATGGAGAAATCTTCCACTTTGCTCGCGTTCACATAGGCCCTTAAATCTTGTAGATTCCATCTTCTAATCTGTTTTCCGTCTTTGGTAATAAAAAACGAATGCGCGCCAGGGCCAAATCCTATGTAAGGAAAATGTTTCCAATAAGCTGAATTGTGAACTGCTTCGTAGCTTGGCTGGGCAAAATTGGATATTTCATAGTGATTATAACCCACTTCTGCTAAACTCTGGCAAAGTATATCATATTGATTTCTGCACTCATAGTCGGGAGCTTCGACAAACAGACCATTTTCGAGCATTTGGGCTAAGGTACTAGTCGGTTCTACGGAAAGTTGATAGGAAGAAATATGTGGAGGGAATTTACCAGTTTGTGATATCTCTAATGCCTGTTTTATGGTTTCTTTCCATTTTTTGTTGTTTAATTGGGGAAGACCGAAAATTAGGTCTATACTTATGTTTTCAATCCCTGATTTTTCTAAAATATTATAGGCCTTTATAGCAGCTTGGGCAGTATGACGACGGTTCATCCATTTAAGTATATCGTTATCAAAAGATTGGACTCCCATACTAAAACGATTAACCCCTAGATTCATGAGGCCTTCTACGTAATCCTGCCCCTTTCCGACAATATCTTCGGGGTTAACTTCAATGGTAAATTCATCATAGGGTGGCTTATAACCAATAGTTTGCAATGTCTTTACAGCCTCTGCAATAGCAGAAAGAGGTAGCACCGATGGGGTACCACCTCCTATATAAATTGTTTTATACTTTAGAGGGTGATCTTTTGAGGACTCATCATTCCACCTTAAAAGCTCCTGATGTTCCATTAAAAGCTCTGCACTAGCTTCAATCTCTCTATTCAGGGCCTTAGAAAATTCCTGTTGAGACATTGAAACTTCCTGCTGAGGCTTTGAAATTAATTCTGAATAGAAATCACAATAAGTGCAAAAAGATTTGCAAAAAGGAATGTGTATATAAATCACTCTATCTAAGCTGTATTGAAGCGTCTCCTAGTTTACCGTCTTTTGTATAAACTTCTACCCTATAGATACCACCTGGCAATTTTGCTTCGTTTCTGTCAAAATTTAGATAAATAGCCATTTCAATCTCATCTCCTTGATAATCAACTTCTCTCGAAGCAGAACAGAGCATTGGTTCCGAATCTCCAACAGTGAAGGTATGTTGTTCTCCCGCAGTGAGAAGCTGTTCTTCTCCTCCTTCTTTTGGATCCACAAAAACCCTAACGTATACCGTTACAGGGCCTTTTTCTGCTAAAGAGTTTTCTATGAGAGCAAGGCTTGTCACAAGACGAACTACCCTACTACTCCTGTCTGTAAGCTTATCCGAAGAATTAAGTGCTTCAAGACGAATACCTCTTGCCTTAATCTTCGACCCTGTTGCAACCTGGCTTTCAAGGGTTTTTACTTCCTTTGTTAACATTTCTTTTTCCTTTCGGGTAGCAGCAGCCTCTTGTCTTGCAGCAGCTGCATCGGCAGTAAGTTGTTGATTTAGAGTATGTAAAGAGTCGATTTGTACTACATAAGTTCTCATCACGCTTCTTAGAGTACCAAGCTCTTTTTCATATTTTCTCATTTGTGCCCTATTAGCAGCATTTGTCTTTTGGATTCTTTCCAAAAGTTCTGTTACCACCATACGAGAGGAGTCAAGCTGAACTGTCACTTCATCGTAGCTTGAAGAGAGTCCTTCATATTCTTTAGAAAGTTCGTCATAGTCAGATTTAAGAAAAGCCATTTCCTGAGTCAATTCTTTCTTTTCTTGACTTAGATTATACCAAATATATCCTAAAACCAATGCTAAAACTATTGCGATGGCTGCCAAAACTCCAACAAGAGTTTTAAGAACTTGTTCTGGCGATTTTTGTGTTTTCTCAAACGTGCTCATTTTTTATAAATTTTAATTCTCATTGTAAAATCTCAACAAAGATAAGAAAAACACGGAATTTTCTTATATATTTGCTTCTAAACTACAATATTTCATTGATTGTTTTATTTTTTCTAATGGTTTACAATATTTAGAAAAAATTGATAGTGATAATTTTTTCTATAGGCTCACCTTATTTAGAACAGTGATAAAATTGTAGTATTTAACTGTTACAATTAAATTTATGAATTATGAAATACTTTATTAGAGCCATTAAATACTTTATATACTTTTCTATTATTTTATGCCTTACTTTGGGTGTTCTTTATTTACTTGGTTTTATAGAAGGCAATCTTGATGCTATTTTCCGTCACGGGACTGCAGACTTAGGAAAAATCGCAATAATATTTGCGTTGATTTCAGCAGTTTACCCTAAGGTGGGCTTTGTGGAAAGAAGCTGCAAGGCAGAAGACGAGTGGGATAGGATTGCTCCTGTTATTAAAAAGTATTTTGAAGAACGTTCTTTCGTCGTTGAAAGCGAAGCCGAAAATAAACTTGTTGTTCGTCAACGCTCTTTTATTGGCAAACTCTCAAGAATGTACGAAGACAGAATCACCATCACAAAAGACCAAGACACCCTCAAAATGGAAGGCCAACGCAAAGACGTCGTCCGCTTCTGCATGGGTGTTGATTATCTCTTGAATAAAGACGAGTAATAACAGCGAAGATGGACACGAAGCGACTGGGGAGTATGATTTAAGTGCCTATTAGCCACTTCGTGGCAAAAGTAAAAAATGGCGAACCTATGGGGTTTGCAATGACAACCAAAAGATCTCTCTAAATATTCTTACTGATAGCGTTCTGCGGCTACCTCGAGGGCGGCGTAAAAGCCACGACCGAAGTGGTGGATGATTGGTTCTTTAAGGAATTGGAAGACGCGAATGTTTTCTTTTTTGCCTTTTTCGAAAGCGTCTTTACAGATGTGCCAGCGATGAAGATTGAGGGCCTTCATTCCATTGCTAAGGTTTGAAACACGGATGGGATAGAGCCAACAGGATATGGGTTTACGAAAATCACACTTACCTGCAAACCAGCACTTCTCCATAGCACAGAAACAGTTATCATGTTCATCAAAGGTAGCATAGGCACATTCAGCATCTCCATCTATCAAAGGCGTGACAATATCTCCATCCCAATCAATCTCTGAAAAGCCAGTCTTTTCAATGGTCTTTCTACCCTTTTCTTGCATATGAGATGAAAAATGCTGATAGTTCCTTTCAATATCTCCCACTTCTGATTCTTCCAAAGGAGCACCACTGGAGCCTATAATACAGCAAACTCCCTTGCATTTTTCATAGTCGCAGGCAAAATATTCTGTTAAAATTTCATCTGAGATTAGATAATCTTCAATCTGAATTATTCTCCTATATTCCATTCTTAATTATTCTCCTTTTATTCCACTCTGAAATATTATTCTATATTCAATTTTGAGATATTCTTCAGAAAAATACTTACTTCATTTTCTATACTGTAGCCATGCCCAACTTCTACAGGAAAAGTGATATCATTTCTCGTCTCCTTCTATTATATATTCAACTGTAGCCCCATCACGAAGCGTTTTAATAACATCCATAACTTGCTCAGCAGTCAGTGCTTCGAGTGCAGGTAAATATCTGGTTATTAAATCTTTCCCGTTCAAATATCTAAGCATGACGGCTTTGGCGACTAGATCTGGTCCTTGTATATCTCTCTCATAATTTCCCTTAAGTATAGTCTTATAATATGGAAGAAGCTTCTTAATATATTCAACATCGATATCATCTCTCAAAGCTGCTCTAATATTACCAACTAACTCCAAAGAGCTTAAATTAGTTCTAGCATCTACAAAACCATCAGGATTGACAGGAGTTAAAGATAAATAAATTGTTAACCTTTCTTCTGGACTTTGATTGAATCTCATAGTAGATCTCACACTAAAACCATCTGCTGTAAGCCTTTGAGCCATTCTTTCATGAAGCAGCATAGAAGATATTTGAGCTGCTATATAGTTTTCTGTTGTAAGTAACAACTGGTTTGAAACTATAAGATCTGTATTTAAGTTTGAGCTTTTTTCAATAATTGTTGTTTGTCCTACAATTGGTAAAGCTCGCACATTAGGACGTCTTAAAACTGTTCTAGAAACAGGCATACTAGCCACGATAGGAAGAAGCTTTTTCTTAACAACTTCCTCATTTTCATCTCCAAATAGAACTAAAAAACCTTCATCTAAATTATTAAAAACCTGCTTAAATAAAATATCTGAGCGATTAAATAAAGACTCAGTTACCACATCCAGTGACTTAAAAGAAGAATATAAATAGCCTGGGCACATGATTTCTTCCACCTTAACAAGTCTTTCTTTACTCGTACCCACCATTGACGCTAGTTCTAGTGGGACTCTTGCCTTATATTGATTTTTGGCCACCTCGTCAACTTGTCTATTTAAAGCTATATCCTTCAATATAGATAAAACCAAATTTAAACTATCCATAGGGGCTGAGCCTGTAATTCTAGTATCAAAAACTCTTACTTCTGAATCTATATCCACTCCCCTACTTATCAATGCTCGCTTATAAGCATCACCTGCAATACTTCCTATTGAATATGTATTAAAAATATCTGTTAAGTAGGCACCTTCTCCACTAGCTATATCTTGCAAAGAAGCATATCCCTCTGTTGAAGCAAGGGCAAAATGCAACTTGCCACCTGTATTCATTTTTTTATAGATTACCTTTACACCATTAGAATAAGTCCAAAGCTGACCACCTGAAATGGCCTCCTTACGAGAAGACCTCAACTTAACCTTCGGACGTGGCTTGAGAGGTATAGGCTCAACTGAAAAATCTGCACCATACCATTTCTTAAAATCAAACCTAAAATCCTCATTCCAAGCAAGTTCAAAAATACACTTAAAATCTTCAACACCAAGATCTTGACGATTTGTACTTAGTTCTACATATAGATTTTTATCTTTGTCTAATAAGGCTGTAGAAATTTGATTTAAAAGTTTGAGCTCTACATCATCCTTTACAACTCTATTTGTTATAAAACGATACTCATCTTCTAGAGAAGAAAGTGGAGCATTATATAAAAATGAAGCTATACAACGTTCTAAAGAAGCTGTATTGGATCTAGATTTTCCCTCATTAGTTTTTTCTAAAGAAAGAATATATTGTTTCTTAGCATATAAATATTCCAATTCATTAACCCCATATCTATCTATTGTCCCAAGTGCATGAGCAATAGTTGATAAAGTCACTTCAATATCAGAATCTAAAACTTCAATTGCAATATTGAATGATTCATCTTTAAACGTATCAAGACTTGAAATATATGAACATGCCAAAGAAGTATAAGGTATAGATCTGGCATAAAGGATTTCTTTAATTCTATTTTCTAATATAATACATAACTCGCTAATGAACTTATCCATAATCACAGGCTGAACTGAGTTCATATAGGTCACAGGCATCCTTGCCATAGAATAAGAAAGTTCAATTTTAGAAAGTGCTGTACTTGCTGCTTTCTTTTTATAAATAGCTTCATCAGAAGAGTTCCATTCATGTTCTGGCAAAGTCTTAGTTACCTCTTTGGCTGGTACCATTAATGAAAGCATTTGAAGTTTCTCTTTTATTTTTATAGGTTCTATATCACCACTAATTACTATTGCATGATGCTCTGGAAAGAATAATTGTTTTTGTAATTCCTTTTCACCAAACGAAAAATCTTGAATTATACTAAAAAAAGCTAATAGTGTTGAGTCTACAATTGCCTCATCTTTGGAAATTAAAATATTCTTAAATCTATATATAGTAGCATCTTTTCTAAATTCAATAAAGCCTTCTGTTTCAACACTTGCACCATGTGAAATAAAGAAATCCTGTGGCCTCTTATCTTGAAACAAAGGAAGTTTTGCTAGATTTTTCTTAGCTGTTTTTGTAACAAAGCTTTTACTTTCTGCATCTCTGATTGTGGAGCCTAGTTTTTGCACAAGGGCAAAGTCTGCTTTCCCTTTTACAGCTTGGGATTTATGAATAAAATAATTGATCCCATTGGGAAGCGTACCTGTGGTTAAATTAGGACTATTAGGAAGAATAGCTATTTCATTTGCTATTAAATATAAAGGAAACAAGAAACTTAGTACGAAAATTGATGTATATTTCTTAAACATAATGCTTTTTAAATTTTAGAGTGCAAACTTACAACTTTTTTTCCTATTTTTGTAATTCGTGACAATTTGAGTATTGAAACCAATTTTGATATTAATCAATTATAATTTATAAATCATGAAGAAATATCTACTTATTGCATTGGCGGTAATGTTCACCGCAATTACAGTATCAGCTCAGGATTTAGGAGAGGCTACTAATACTGCTCAAGCAGCTAATGAAGCATTGACTTCAGGAAATTATGCAGAGGCACTAAAAGGTTTTGAGGCAGCATTAGAAATGGCTGACCTTTGTGGAGGCGAAGGATTGGAACTTGCAGAGACTTGTAAGGGTGTTATTCCTACAATCATGCTAGCTATTAGTAAGGATTATATTAAAGAAAGCAAATATGACGATGCTGTCAGCTATCTTAGTAAGACAGTAGTTAGAGCGGAAGAACTAGAAAGTATTGGTGTGGTTGAAGAAGCAAAAGCACTTATCCCACAAGTTTATCTACAACAAGGAAATAAACTTCTAAAGGCTAAACAAACAGCAGCTGCTGCTACAGCATTTACAAAATCACTTGAGTTAGATCCAACAAATGGAACAACAGCTCTTCTTCTTGGTAGGGCACTTGAAGGAACAGATGCAGTTAAAGCAGAGGAAGCATATCTAAAAGCAATTGAAAATGGTCAAGAAGATAATGCAAAAAAGAGACTTAGCAATATGTTCTTAAGACAGGCACAAAATGCTCTTAGAGCAAATAAGCTAAATGAAGTAATAGACTTTGCTAGAAAATCTAATGAATATGTGCCGAATGCTAATGCATTCAAACTTGCTGCTGGCGCTGCAATTAAAGCTAAAAAGACTACTGAAGCAATTGGATATTATGAGCAATATCTAGAACTTGCTCCTGATGCGAAAGATGCTGCTGATATTAATTATACAATCGGTGCTCTAGCACACCAGAGTGGTAATATTGCAAAGGCTAAAACATACTACTCTAAGGTATTAAATCATCCGAAATACGGTCCAGCTGTTAAACCTATTATAGATAAACTATAATGAAACATCTAGAGCTTTTAGCTCCAGCAAAAAATATAGACATCGGCATTGCAGCAATCGACTGCGGTGCCGATGCTGTATATATTGCAGGACCTCAATTTGGCGCCAGACAAGCTGCTGGCAATTCAATTGAGGATATAAAAAAGCTCTGTGACTATGCTCATAAATTTGGTGTTAAAATCTTTGTAACACTAAATACTATTCTTTTTGATAACGAACTTGAAGCAGCATATGAGCAGATGTTGCAAGTTCAAGAAGCAGGAGTAGATGCCCTGATTATCCAAGACTTTGCGATACTTGAGATGGCAAAAAAAGGCTATGAAAATTCTTTTGAAAAATTTCGAATTCCACTTCACGCTTCTACTCAATGTGCAATTAGAACCCCTGAAAAAGCAAAATTATTAGAAAGTCTTGGATTCTCTCGTCTTATTCTTGAAAGGGAGCTTTCTCTTAAAGATATTAAGACGATTAGAGAGGCTGTTTCCTGTGAATTAGAGTTTTTTGTTCACGGTGCCCTATGTGTTTGCTATAGTGGACAATGCTATATTTCAGAACATCTGGATAGAAGAAGTGCGAACAGAGGTGCTTGTATTCAAGCATGCAGATCTAAATATGACTTGGTGGATGCTGACGGTAATGTTCTAGTTAGAGACAAAGCTCTATTATCACTCAAGGATTATAATCTCATAAATAATCTTGAAGAGCTTGCCAATGCTGGCATTTCTTCTTTTAAGATCGAGGGCCGTCTCAAGGATGAGTCTTATGTTAAAAATGTAGTTACAGCCTATTCAGATAAGCTAAATACTCTTATTGCTAAATATCCCAACGACTTCGCTCGGGCTTCTTTTGGCTTTACTAATCATGAATTCAAACCAAACCTTTATAAAACATTCAATAGGGGTTATACTAAGCTCTTAATTGGTGAAACACGAGGTGGTTGGGCTTCTATGGATGCAGCTAAATCCATGGGTGAAGAACTTGGAGCTGTCATCGACCTAAATAAAAATAAAACTCAAATTACAATTAAGCCATACAAACCTGAGATAAAGCTTAATAACGGCGATGGTTTTGCTTTTGTGACTAAAGATAGCAGAGTGGAAGGTTTCAGAGGCGATGTTTGTGATGGAATGACAATAAAATGTAAAAACATCGATTCTATATACCTTGGTTGCAAGCTTTTCCGTAATATCGACACTGCTTTTGAAAAAGAAATCTCGCAAGCTAACTTCAAAAGAGAAGTTGGCGTGGATGTTATAATTTCATTTGTAAAGAATGCTAATTCTGAGTTTATTCTAAGAGCATTCGCTAAAACCGAAGATGGGAGAAGCACGACTTTGGAATTTCCTGCTGGACTTGAAATGGCTGAAAATAAAGAAAGAATATTAGAAATCATTGCTAGGCAAATATGTAAAACTAGCAATCATTATAATTTCAGAACCTGTAAGATTTCAGATAGCGACGAAATTCCGTTTATGCCAATAGCTTTCATAAATCAGGTCAGACGTGAACTAGGAGAGAAATTAAATACGATTCCTCCTATTTCTTATGAATTACAGAATTCTAAAATTCCCGAATCATATCAAGCTCTTAAAACTGGTCAGTATCACCAAGCCAGCTATAAGGATAATATTTCTAATAAACTAGCAGCCAAAATCTACAAAGGGCTAGGATTTGAAAATATTGAGCCTGCCTATGAACTTGTTCCAAATCCTGATGCAGAATTAATGAGAACAAAATATTGCATAAGGTATGAATTAAAAATCTGCCCAAAATACCATAAAGCTACTCCAGGCAGATTATTCCTAACCAACAACAATAGAAAGTTCGAACTTGTTTTTGATTGTAAAAACTGCGAAATGATCGTTAAAAGAGATTCTTAATCTTTTCTCTAAAACTTTCTAAACCCTATGAGATAAAGACTATGAAAATCACAATCTAGTATTCTTTAAATTCGAAAGTAAGATCAACATCTCCAAAATGTCCAACCGTATTGCGTGTAGAAGTTAAAAACCTCGCACTTAACTGACCTCTCCAAACTATATCATCATACTGATTAAAAGGAAGACTGATTTCTATACCATAGCTTTTAGAAGCCACTCTTACTAAAGCTGTTGCATTCCAAGATGTCTTCTTACCACCATCATCCTCAACTATCATAAAAGCACAATCTGTCATTTGTTCCGTCCAGTCTGAAACTAAAATTGCATTAAAAGGCAATTTCTTTCCTAAATTTTTTCGCCTAACAACTATCATAAAATCTGTAACAGTAGGCACATAAAGTTTTAGTTCTGCTTCAGTTGAAGCAGTAAAATTTTCCACTGCTCCTATTTTGACAAAAAATTCAGATGCACCCGCGAACCAGGGATCATAGTGTCTATTCATTGTAAAGTCTTTGAGCAAAAGAGTTCTAAGAGGTTTGGAATCACCTTGAACACTATTCCCTTTTACAAAAGTTTGAACGGGAGATAATTTTGGCTTAATTATAATATCTCCTCCTTCAATAAAATGTCCTTCCCTTCTTAGCACTTCCAAGGTCTTATGACTAGAGTCATCATTGTTATTTACAACCCATACTGGACGCTTCATTGCAATTTCTTCATCTACAACAATTTCTTCAACCTGATGTTCACCATTTTTATAGACAATTTTATAACCAAGATTGGTATCCGAACCATTATCTGGGTCAAAGGTTATAACTGGTAGTGTTTCTCCATCCCAATCTTCAGAATAAGGCCAATAAATCTGAACATCTGATTTCATTAAATCATTAAGGAAATTCATATCACAGGGGCATGATGACTTAGTTTGCTGTGAGGACTTAGCTTGTTGTGAAACATAAGCTACAATCATATCCCTAAGTGGAGTCTCATAGACTTTTCTATCAGTCTTTGTTTCAGCTTCACCTACCCCTTTACCTGGAATTTCGAAAAGATCAAGCATCATATATTCTTCATCATAACCATTTGTAGAAGAGGAACTTACAGCATCCTGTACCTCTCCCATTTGTTCAGCTGTTAAAGGCAAGGATGAAAGCATATGTGCTACTTCTTTTAAATTAATATCTACTGTTTCATCCTCTAGCCAATGTTTATCTAAATCATCATCAATAATTTCACAAGAAAGAGCAAGGAAGATAAAAAAAATGTAAAAAATATGCCGAATGGCAGGAACGGCATTCACGCTTCTCTTGACAGCAAATGCGCTTATTTTCATAGCAAAAAAGTTTATTTTTCTTTTCATAACAAATTGATTTAAAGTTTTATCAAAGCAACTCTATTTTTATCCCAAAGTGTTTTATGCTTTTTGTCAAGTTGACCTATGGTTTTTGTCAAGTTGACTTTATGCTTTTTATTGAGATAACTTTATGTTATTTGTCAAAATTATTTTAATCATTGACAGGTTTTATTTCACTACAAATTAAAAGAAGATTATCCGTCTATTTTTTATTCGGACGATTAAATACAAATAACGCCCCATATCACTATGGGGCGCAGATTTTAAACTATAATTAAGAAAATTTTACAAACATTTTTGAGCTGCTATGAATCTATCCTTGTCAAAAATATCTTTAATAACTGATACTTTTTGAAAACCAGACTTAGAATATAGGCCTTCTATACTTTTACCAAAGGCTTCATTTATTTCTAAAAATACCCATCCCTCTGGTTTGAGTACAGCCTTTGCCCATTCTAGAATTGCTTTATAGAAAAGTAAAGGATTATCATCTTCCACAAATAATGCTAACGAAGGCTCATAGTCCAAAACATTTCTTCTCATGAGCTTTTTTTCAGACTCTCTTACATAAGGTGGATTACTGATAATTATATCAAATTTTTCTGGAAAAAAATCATTATTATTTTGATATAGCTCTATAAATTTATTTTTAGATGCAGCTAACACATCCACACAAATAAATTCAGGTTTTTTGTTTTTATCAAAAGGTTGGCTAGCAGCCACTTCTAGGGCTTCTTTTGATATATCTACTGCCCAAACTTCTGCATTATTTGCTTCTAGAGCTATGGTCCAAGCTATACAACCCCCACCAGTACATAGGTCTAAAACCCTAAGCTTTTCAACATGAGTTCTTGTCTTTTCCCCATTATCTTGATTGTGGTTAAAACAACTGGTTTTTTCTAGTGCAAGAAGTTTTTCCAAAACTAGTGAACAGAGTTCTTCTGTTTCAGGACGGGGGATGAGGACATTTTTATTGACATTAAAATCACGACCGTAAAAACTAGTCTTACCTAAGATATATTGAATAGGTTCGTGAGCCTGAAGTCTCGAAAGGTCTGAATTCAATGAATCTACTTGAGAATCGCTAAGTTTAAAATCTGGATATAAAACATAGGTATATTTTTCTATTCCATATCTTTCTTTTAGGAGCAAATTAACCAGAGAATCAGCCTCCTCTTTAGGATAAAGCTTACCTAAGGAAGCAACTGATTTTTCCATGAATTTTTTAAGTAACATTCCAATGTTGCATTTTTCAAGGTCTTGCGAAGGAGAAAAAAGGTTTGTTTTTGTATTTCGCGAACATAGATCTAAGAATTCTCAATGATAGTGGTGAGAAAATCTGTCATATTGAGACCTGCTGCTGCAACCATTTGTGGAACTAGTGAAGCAGAAGTCATTCCTGGGACTGTATTGACTTCAAGGAAATATAGACCTTTCCTTGCCAAGATATAATCAACGCGAACTACGCCAGCACAACCTAAGTGAGTATAAATCTTCTTTGAAACTTCCTGAATATGAGCTGATTCCTCCTCTGTTATTTCTGCAGGACATACTTCTTTACTACGACCCTCATACTTTGCCTCATAGTCAAAAAACTCATTTTCAGTAATAATCTCAATTACTGGTAAAGCTTGTACTTCTTGTCCATCATGATAAACCGCACATGTTAATTCTCGCCCAAGAATTGCTGCTTCTGCTAAAAGAGTTTTTCCCTCAGCAAACGCATATTCAACAGCTTTATCAAAATCCTCCAGACGCTTAACCTTAGTTACTCCGAAACTTGAGCCCCCATCTGTTGGTTTAACAAATAAAGGCAAGCCCAATCTTTCCACAACCTTTTCTGTTAACCCTTCCATACATTCACCCTCACGAATGAAAACATCGTCTGCGCACAGAACAAAATCTACATCTTTAAGATAGCTCTTACATGAAAATTTGTCAAAAGTAACAGCTGAAACAAAAGCATTACAACCACTATATGGAATTCCTAGCATTTCCAAATATCCCTGCATTAAGCCATTTTCTCCTGGACTACCATGCTGCATGATATAAGCATATTCTAGCTTTATCTTTTCTCCATTTAGAATTATGGAAAAGTCGTTTCTATCCACTACAGGTCGTTCTGACTCGGGCAATTCTATCCTACCTTCACCCTTATTATATGCAACTAAGGACCATGCACCGAAACGTGCAAAAATCTCATAAATATCATATTTTTGAAAATCAATTTTGGAAGCAGTAAATTTCCCACTCCTACATGAAACTTCCCATTCCGAAGAATCACTTCCATATATTACAGCTATTGACTTATAACTCATAACTCATTTATTTACTTATTTAATTATCCCTCAATCTTTGATTTATATATTCTAATACCAAACTTGTTCAATAATAATTCACGGACTAAAAGACTTACACACTTACAGACTTAAACTTAATAAAACTGAAAATTAAAATTATTTAACTATCATATCTCAAGCTTATATATCATTCTAATGAAATAAATCCTCTGAAATATCTTCAAAACTAGGCTCTGCGCTCACAGCATTTTCTTCGTCGCAGTTTATATATAATTTTTCTCCACTCGGGGCATCAAAAATATCTTCTTCTGGAATACCTAAACTCGGGTCTGCATAAACCTTTTTCATAAATAAAGCCCAAATTGGAAGAGCAGAATTTGAACCTCCTCCTAAAGCTGTTGTACTAAAGCGAATTTGTTGGTTTTCTGCACCAACCCATGCACCAGCAGTTAATCTAGGAACATAACCAATGAACCAACCGTCAGCATTGCCATTTGTTGTACCTGTTTTGCCTCCAATTTCACCATTGAACCTATAGGTTGCTCTCAAACGAATACCTGTTCCCCTATTTATAACTCCCTGCATTAGGTTAACCATTAAATAAGCTGTTTTTTCACTAATTGCTTCATTCTTAGTTGTATAGAAATTGGTAAGCAGATTACCATGATTGTCCTCTATTGAAGTAACATATAAAGGTTTAACATATACACCTTTTGAAGGATAGGTATTATAAGCCGCTATCATTTCAGCAATAGAAATATCTGCTGCTCCCACACATAAAGCAGGAACAGGATCTATGAAACCAGTAACACCCATTTTCCTCATCATATCAACCATAGGTTGAGGGCCGAATTGCTTCATAAGATAAGCCGAAATATTATTGCTACTTCGTGCTAGTCCCCATTGAAGTGTTACAATGCGACCTACATCCTCTTCTTTATCTGTTGTCCTAGGTGACCATGTTTCCCCGTCTGCATTTGTCCAATATTCAGAAGTATTTGCCACTCTATGACAAGGAGACATACCAGCCTGCATAGCCACAGTATATAAAAAAGGTTTGATAACAGAACCTACTTGGCGACGGCCTTGACTAATTTGATCATATTTAAAATATTGATAATTAGGACCTCCTACATAAGCCTTTACAAAACCTGTTTCTGGCTCCATTGCCATAAAGGCAGCTCTCATATGAGCTTTATAATAAAGAATTGAATCATTTGGAGTCATAGTAGTATCCACATAACCTTCTTTATTCCATGCAAACACTCTCATATTTACAGGAGTTTCAAAACTCTTATTTATCTCGCTTTCTGAAGCCCCTCCCCTTTTCATCATACGATATCTATCACTATTCCTCCTACCTTGATTCATCACAAAATCTCTTTGATCCTTAGGAACATCGTTTGCAAAAGGCTTATTACTATTGTATCTAATATTTGCCCAGAATTGTTTTTGTAAAGTCTTGCCAAGATGTTCAGCAACAGCTTCTTCAGCATATTTTTGCATCCTTGAGTCTATGGTCGTATAAATCTTCAAACCATCAGTATAAAGATTGTACCTCGATCCATCCGCCTTTAAATTTTTATTGAGCCAACCATATAATGCATCTTCTTTCCAACGTAGTGAATCTGCAACATAGTCTTCATATTGAAGATATGATTTTCTTTTAGGCTCATTTGCTGACATTGCTGTATTGATCATATCCCTAAGATAAAGGCCATGTCCAGCCAAATGGTCTTGAACTTCGTAATTTAGGACTATGGGAACTTGTTGGATAGAATCTCTTTCTGCTTTTGTTATAAAACCACTCTTAGCCATTTGACCTATAACAAAATTTCTTCTACTTAGAGCTTTATCTGGATTTAATTTGGGATTATACCGGGTTGGCTTATTTACAGCACCTATTAGCATTGCACTTTCTTCTACTGTCAAATCCTTTGGATGCTTTGCAAAGAAAGTTTGAGCTGCAGCATTAATTCCATGAGCATTACTACCGAAAAAGATCGAGTTCATGTACATAGTTAAAATCTCTTCCTTACTATAGTTACGCTCAATTTTTACTGCCGTTACCCATTCTTTTAATTTAAGCCATACAATATTTTCATCACCACGAGGATAGAGGGTTTTTGCAAGTTGCTGAGTGATTGTACTCCCACCACCCTGACTTGAATCGCTAAGCAAAACTGTTTTTACAAGTACACGACCAAGGCTTAAAAAATCTATCCCTGAATGATTGTAGAAACGAGAATCTTCAGTAGCAATTGCTGCAGAGATTAAGTGTGGAGATAATTCATCATATGTAACATATTGTCTGTTTTCCATGTGTATTGTACACAGCACCTTACCATCACTTGAAATAATCTGAGTAGCAAGTCCCTCGTTCGGATTTTCTAGTTCTTCAAATGAAGGAATATCAGCAAATAAGATTACAGAGAGAATTAAAAGAATAATAATTCCTGCTCCTGCTCCGATAGTTATCCAGAGCCATTTAATGATTTTCCTCTTTGTTTCGTCTTTCATTTTTTGTCTATTATGAAATTATTTTGTTGTCTCTATTAAATATTATTTATTAAAATATGCGCACAGTAAAGAGTTAAAATTTAATTTTATCTTTAAAAAAAGAAAAATTTAGCTGTCGTAAGAGCATATATTTTACAAAAATAGTAACAAAATTTGGAAAATATGCTTGAAAGTGATTTACTTTGCACCGTCATTTGAAAAATTGATCTGGAATATGGAGGGGAATCTTGTAATCGTTGAGTCTCCAGCAAAGGCTGGAACGATCCAAAAATTTCTTGGAAAAGACTTTGTGGTAAAATCTAGTTTTGGACACATTAGAGACTTACACACTAATGAATTGAGTATTGATGTCGAAAACAATTTTGAGCCTAATTATGTAATACCTGCCGACAAAAAGAAGGTGGTTTCTGAACTTAAAAAAGCTGCAAAAGAAGCAAAAACTGTGTGGCTAGCATCCGATGAGGATCGCGAAGGAGAGGCTATTTCTTGGCATTTATTTGAAAGTTTGGGCTTAAAAAAAGAAAATACTAAACGCATTGTTTTTCATGAAATTACAAAGGATGCAATTAATAAAGCTATTGAGAATCCAAGAGAGATTGATATGAATCTAGTGGATGCTCAACAAGCAAGACGCGTACTTGACCGTTTAGTAGGCTTTGAGCTTTCACCTGTCCTCTGGAGAAAAATTCAGCCAAAACTTTCAGCAGGACGCGTTCAGTCTGTAGCTTTAAGGCTTGTCGTTGATAAAGAAAGAGAAATTCTTGCTTTTAATAGAGAACAATATTATCGTGTAGACGCTCTCTTCAATCCAGAAGGAACAGATGAAAAAGTAGTAGTAAAGGCTACTCTTGATACTAGATTCAAGACAATAGAAGAAGCTCAAGCTTTTTTAGAAAAATGTATTGGTGCTAAGTTTACAATTAGTGATATTGAAAAGAAAGAAGGTACAAGAACTCCAGCTGCTCCTTTTACTACATCAACTCTTCAGCAGGAAGCATCTAGAAAATTAAGAATGTCTGTTAGCCAGACAATGTCAGTAGCACAAAAACTCTATGAACATGGATATATTACCTACATGCGTACTGACTCTACCAACCTTTCTGGACTTGCGATAAATACAGCTAAAGAATTCATTACCAACAATTTTGGAGCAAACTATTCTAAAGTAAGACAATATAAAACTAAATCTAAGGGAGCTCAGGAAGCACACGAAGCTATTAGACCTACATTTATCAATAACACTTCTATTGAAGGAACTCAACAAGAACAACGTCTTTACGAACTTATTTGGAAAAGAACACTTGCTTCTCAAATGTCAGATGCTAAAGTCTTAAGAACGAATATTAAAGTGTCTTCAGATAAGAGTTCAGAAAAGTTCAATGTTCAGGCAACTGAAATCCTCTTTGATGGTTTTCTAAAACTTTACACTGAAAGTACTGATGAGCCACAAGAAGATGATGAAATTATACTTCCTCCTATGAATGTGGGTGATAGAATGATTGATAAGAGCATTAGTGCTGAATGTAAATTTACTCCTGCTCCTGCAAGATATTCAGAAGCAACACTTGTTAAAAAATTAGAAGAATTAGGTATTGGTAGGCCGTCTACATATGCTCCAACCATTTCTACTTTAACAAAAGGTAGGGGCTACATAATAAAAGGTGATAAAGCAGGCGAGAAAATTCCTGTTATAAACTTTCTTTTAAAAGACGGAAAAATAAGCTCTATCTCCAAAACAGAAGCGATTGGTGTTGAAAAAGGACGCTTACTTCCACAAGATATCGGAATTATTGTCACAGATTTCCTTGTTGACAATTTTGAAGATATACTTGACTACGGTTTTACTGCTGATGTAGAAGAAAAATTTGACCTCATCGCCGAAGGTAAGATTAAGTGGAATGATGTAATTGCTGATTTTTATGAACCTTTCCATGAGAAAGTGGAAGAAACTCTAAGTAATCGTGAATATAATAGGATAAGTCGAGAGCTTGGTGTTGACCCGAAAGATGGACTTCCTGTTGTTGCTAAATTTGGACAATATGGTCCATATGTTCAAAAGGGTGATGGGGATAAGAAACAATATGCAAGCTTAAGACCTGGCCAATTAATTGAAAGTATTACTTTAGAAGAAGCCCTGAAGCTATTTGAGCTTCCTAGAACTGTTGGACAGTATGAAGGTGAAGATGTTATATGTACAACTGGTCGATATGGCCCATATATAAAACACGGCAAGACAAATGTTTCCTTACCTAAAGGAACAGACCCATTAAAAATCAGTCTAGATGAGTGCATTAATCTTTTAACTCAAAAAAAGAAAGGTGGTATAATAGCTGAATTTAAAAGTGGAATTCAGGTATTGGATGGCTTTTATGGTCCATATATAAAATTTGATGGTAAGAATTATAGAATATCTAAGGGGACAGATGCTACAACTCTTACTGAAGAAGACTGTAAACTAATTATTTCTAAGTCAGAACCGACTGGAATTAGAAAAAAGAAAAAAAGATAGCGTGAAAATCAAAAATTTTTCATAAATTTGCGCCTGTTACTTAAAAACTTTAATGTCATGTCTTATCAAATTGATCATATAGACCAAAAAATTCTCTCTTTTCTCATAAAGAATGCTAGAATGCCTTTCTTGGAGATTGCTCGTGAATGTGGCATTTCAGGAGCTGCTATTCATCAGAGAGTTAAAAGACTAGAGGCTAATGGAGTTATAACAGGCTCTAGATTACTTGTTAAACCACAAGCTCTAGGACTTAATATTTGCGCCTTTGTTAGTGTTTCATTATCTGAAGCAAACAAATACCCAGAAGTTATTGAATCTTTTAAAAATATCCCTGAGATAGTTGAATGTCATTTTGTTACTGGTAATCATGCTTTACTTATTAAGCTTTACTGTCTTGACCATGAACATCTTATGGAAGTTTTATTGAATACTATCCAGAAGATTCCATATATTCAATCTACAGAAACACAAATTTCTCTAAGTCAAGTGATAGAACGTCAGGTTTGGGTAAGAGAATTTCCAAGTACAACACTACCTCACAACTCAAAAAAGAACAAAGAGTAGATTTAAAAACCCATTGATAATAAGGCTTTTGCCAAAGTTAAATCATCTGGCGAAGTCAACTTTATATTGAACCTCTCCCCTAAAACATAAGAGAGGTTTATTTTTTTATTCTCAACAACAGAAGCATCGTCTGTAAAATCTATTGCATAAGGTTGAAGATAGGCTTCCTTTAGAATTTCAGATTTGAAAACCTGTGGTGTTTGTACTGCAAAAAGCTTAGAACGCTCCACCTTTTCTCCCATATTAACAAGATTTCCAGTACCATCATTTTCCAAGACCTTCATCGTATCCACACATGGTACAATGGGCACAACACCTGGAGCTGACTCTGCGTGTTTAAATAGATCTAAAATCAATTGTTTAGAAACAAAAGGACGAACACCGTCATGTACCGCAACTAGTACGTCTTCTGGAATTTTTTCTAAGGCATTTTTTACAGAATGGAACCTTGTAATTCCACCTTTAACTAGAACTTGTGTATAATTGAAATTATGAGTATAACAATAGTTTTTCCAATAGTCAATATAAGCTGGAGGAAGGACCGTAATTATCTTTATATCAGGAACATGCTCGATAAATCTTTCCATAGTAATGTGAAGAATAGCCTTTCCAGATACTTCAATAAACTGCTTTGGTAAGTCAGCTCCCATACGAGAACCACTACCTGCCGCCATAAAAATTAAATACTTTTTCCTACTCATAAACAATTTTGTTCTTTATGGGTTTATTTCTATGCAAATTTAAGTTTTTTTTGTAATTTTACCACTTATTACGAATTTTGAAAAATATTACTTTAAAAATGGGATTTTTTAGACTAACTCAGGAGCTAGCTATCGACCTCGGGACAGCAAACACTGTCATATTTCAGGATGATCAAATAATTTTAGATGAGCCAAGTATCGTGGCTATTGATAATGCAACTGGAAGAGCCATTGCATTAGGACAAAAGGCTAAAAGGATGCAAGAAAGGGAAAATCCTGGTATCAAAACAGTGCGTCCTCTTAAGGATGGTGTTATTGCTGACTTTAATGCTGCAGAAATGATGATTAGGGGTTTCATTAAGCAAGTTAATA
>CAYFTA010000006.1:0-25279 GCA_964346015.1 uncultured Muribaculaceae bacterium
TATTTGATAGATGAATCAAAAATAATTTTATTATGAGAATAGCAGAATCAGAATTTATTATTAACCAAGATGGGTCAGTTTTCCATCTTCATTTGAAACCAGAAGAGTTAGCTGATACGGTAATTTTAGTGGGAGATCCTGGTAGAGTGGATTTAGTTTCAGAGTATCTTGATGATATTGAGTTTCGTCATGCTTCAAGAGAATTTGTTTCAACAACTGGAAAATATAAAGGCAAAAGAATAACAGTTCTTTCTACTGGTATTGGTACGGATAATATTGATATTGTAATGAATGAGTTAGATGCTCTTGCTAATATTGATTTTGAGACTAGAAAGATTAAAGAAAAGAAACGCTCTTTGAATATACTAAGAATTGGTACTTCTGGAGCAATTCAACCTGATATTCCTTTAGGTTCTTTTGTATTTTCACATATTTCGGTAGGTTGTGATGGCCTAATGAATTGGTATGCCGATAGAGATAAAATAGCACTTCTTGATATTGAAGAAGCTTTTAAAAAGCATACTGGTTGGAATAAACACCTCCCTGATCCTTATTTTGTTAGAGCTGGTGAAGATATGATTAATAGATTTAAGGATTGTACAATCAAAGGTGTTACAATTGCTGCTTCTGGTTTTTATGGTCCACAAGGTCGTGTGCTACGTATGCCTCTAGCTATGCCTGATATGCTTGAAACTTTTGAGTCTTTCCGTTTTGGAGAAGAGAAAATTACGAATTTTGAAATGGAGGGCTCAGCAATTGCAGGTATTGCAGCTCATTTAGGTCATAATGCAGGAACGGTCTGCTGTATTATAGCAAACCGTCATCTTAAATCAAGTAATCCAGATTATAAACCTCAAGTGAGAAAACTTATTGAATTAGCATTAGAAAAACTTTAATCTATTCGATATCACTATCGTTTCCGTATATTTCTTTAAGTGAGGCTGGAGCGGTATTTTTTTCAATAGAAGGATCGTCGATAATTGCGTCGACGATTCTTTTTTCATTACGCATTACATTTGTGTATATGAAAACTAATTGTTTATCAAAAGATTGAACTAGGGCTCCAGCAATTTCATGTCCATGGTCTGCATATCTTAAGATACTGTAATTATAATTAAATTTTTTAAACCTCTCAGCAATTTTATCCGAACCAAAAAATCCTAAATTAAAGAATCTTATCTGTTTATAAGCCACAACCTTATCTTTTGTACCGTGAAGGAAAAGTGTGGGTGCTGGAGTTTCTTTATAATCTAACTTACCTTCTCTTGAGAAAATTCCACCAGCAAAAGAGATTACACCAGCATATTTAAAATCATTAGGAAGTTCCTTAGCATACTTTGTTTTATTAGCAAGGTTATAGTCAGCTTGCAAGGCAGCTATAGCACCAGCAGAAGAACCACTAATGATAATATTATTTGGATCTACTTCCAGACTTTCGGCATTTTCAATTATATAGGAAGTTGCACTAAACAAGTCTTCAACAGCCATATAAATGGCGTTTTCAATGAGTTTAATTTTTCCAAACCCTAAGTTTTCTTTATCTTTTAATCCTAGTCTATAATCTATAGAGATTACTGTGAAGCCATTGTCTACTAATTGTTTAAACCATGGTTGATAAAATTTATTATCACGTTCTCCTTGTACAAAGCCACCACCAAACATAAAAAGAATTGTAGGTTTTTTCTTTCCTAAATATGTGGTCTCACTTCCATTACTCGGTTTATATATATCCAAGAAAAGCTGAGATGTGTCTTTTTCTGCAAACATATAGGTTGCATCAGGTTCAATAATTATTTCTTCGGCGCTTATATAATCTGTCATTGCCAAGATAGTTACAAGTATTAATAATGTTTTTCTCATTGTATTTTACGTTTATTCTTCCACGACTTTTTCCTTAGCAGGCTTTTGTTCAGTAAGTAGCTGTACACCCTTGAAATGGCCTAAAAATCTACTTGCTATTACTCTTATAGCTGTATAAGTAGGTATAGCCACTAACATTCCTAGAGGACCAGCCATTGTACCTGCCATTAAAATTACTATGAATATTTCTAAAGCGTTAGCTTTAATACTCTTAGAGTAAATAACAGGTTGGAATATAAATATATCTATAAATTGTGTTACACATAGTACTCCTAGAACAATTGCACCGTAACCAAAAAAGTTTAATTGGCTACCCACAACATTGTACCTCATAACTAAGCTCATTATTGTTCCTAATATAGTTCCCGATATTGGACCAACATATGGAATGATATTAAGCAAACCTGTCATAAAAGCAATACCAATTGCATTGACAATATCAAGCTTTGCAATTAACCATAAGCCAAGGAAATTAAGAAGCGTAACTCCAGCAATTTCTATAGTTATGCCTACAAAATATCTTGAAAGCAAGCCTTCTATTTCACTAATAGCAGCTCTTGTTTTTTCTTCATATTTTTCAGGAATAGCACCAGCGATGATGTTTGGAAGTAGTTTACTATCTTTTATAAAGAAGAAGCTAATAAAAGCAATTGAGAAAACAGCAATTCCAAAGTCTACTACAACACCTGCTATTGAACTGGTGATATTGGTAAATAGAGAAACATCAAACACCTTAGTAAGTTCTACAAATAATACATTTTCAAGTTTAAAATCTCCTCCTAGGGTTGGGAAGGTTTTGATTAGAAGTTGATTTGTATTGTTTAAAAATAGACCAGCTGATTTAGTAAGTTCATCCATGTCTATACTAGAAAATTCCATTAACATTTTCCCTACAACAGGAAAGAGTTGAGTTATAGCAAATAAAAAGATTCCAACTATTAGAAACATTGAAACAATAGCAGATACCCAGTCAGGTATGCTACAATTCTTAACTTTAACTTTTCTTAATAATTTCATTAGGGGGCTGGCTATCAAAGAAATAACACCAGCTACAATAATGTAGATAAGAACACTACTGAAGTACCATAAGATACTACCAATTATTACTAGTGAAGCTGCAATTATAATATATTTTGCAAGCTTGTCCGTGTAACGTTCCTTTGTCATATTTTATATTTTAAAAAAAGTTTTCATTTTTTATTACATGTGCTTTAGCTTGGCACAAGCCTCCTCTAAATTTGTAGTAACAAAATAATTAACAACGTATAAAACATTAAATTATGGACACAAATTTAGATTTTTTTGCATCTATTTCCAACGACCCCTCATATGGAATCCTTGTTGACATCATTAATGATCTTGATTTAGAACTTGTAGCTGTAGACTATCCTCAGAATTAAGTTTTATCTCAATAATTTTATGTTTCTCATCTTTTTTTGCTTTAGTTTTATTCATTCGGTGAGAAATGATGAATTCTGAAACAGGATCTTCTATGAGTCTTTGAATAGCTCGTTTTAATGGTCTTGCGCCGTAATCTGGGTTATATCCAACTTCTGCTACTTTCTTTTTAGCTTCTGATGAGACTTGAAGTTCATAACCAGCTTCTTTGATTCTATTCTTGAGCTCCACAAGTTCTATATCAATAATTTTCTCAATATCCTTTTTTTTAAGAGAGTTAAAATAGATTTGTTCATCTACTCTATTGATAAATTCTGGAGGAAAGACTTTTTTAACAGCTTTTTCGAGAATAAGCTTTTTGTTGGCAGAAACATTTTTTCCTGCTGTCTCAAAACCGATACCACTCCCATAATCTTGTACTTCCCGACTTCCTACATTGGATGTCATTATAACAATTGTGTTTCTAAAATTTATACTACGTCCTGTATTATCTGTCAATCTTCCTTCATCCATTATTTGGAGGAGTACATTAAAGATATCAGGATGGGCTTTTTCAATTTCATCAATCAATACAACACTATAAGGCTTTCTTCTAACCCTTTCGCTCAATTGTCCGCCATCTTCAAAGCCAACATAACCAGGAGGAGCTCCTATAAGCTTAGAAACATTGAATTTTTCCATATATTCACTCATATCTAAGCGAATTAAATTGTCTTGAGAGTCAAAGAGATATTCTACTATTGCTTTTGCAAGCTGAGTTTTACCTACACCAGTTGGACCAAAGAAAAGGAAGGTGCCAATTGGTCTATTAGGATCTTTAATACCAGCCCTATTACGTTGAACAGCCCTTACAACTTTTTCAATAGCTTCATCTTGACCAATGATTTGTTTCTTGAGTTCTTCTTCCATATTAAGAAGGCGATGACCTTCTGTTTCTGCAACCTTACCTGCTGGTATACCAGTCATTTTTGAAATAACCTTAGCTACATCTGCACTGGTTACCTTAGCAATTTTATTTGGATGTTTTAAGTCAACCATAGAACCAGCTTCGTCCATTACATCTATAGCTTTGTCGGGCAGGCATCTATCAGTTATATATCTTTCTGACATTCTAACACATGCTTCTAAAGCCTCATCTGTATATTTAACATTATGAAAATGCTCATAATTAGTTCTTAATAGGCTTAGTATTGAAATAGTATGTGCAATATCTGTTGGTTCAACAACAATTTTTTGGAAACGCCTGTCTAAGGCTCCATCTTTTTCTACAACTCTCCTAAATTCTTCTAAAGTAGTGGCCCCAATACATTGTACTTCACCTCTTGCTAAGGCTGGTTTTAATATATTAGCAGCATCTAAACTCCCTGTTGCTCCACCTGCACCAACAATAGTGTGAAATTCATCAATGAAAAGAATTACGTCAGTTCTTTTGCTTATATCAGAAATAATTGATTTAAGCCTTTTTTCAAAATCTCCTCTATATTTTGTACCTGCTACAACAGCAGCTATATCCAAGGTAATCAATCTTTTACCACTAAGAACAGGAGGTACATCACCGTTGGCAATTCTTATGGCTATGCCTTCTACAATTGCAGATTTGCCTACGCCAGGATCTCCTACTAACATAGGATTATTCTTTTTTCTTCTACCAAGAATTTGAATAACTCTTTGTATTTCATCTTCACGTCCAACGAGTGGGTCTAATCTACCTTCTTCTGCTGCCTTAGTGACATCGTAGCCATATTCTTCTATAGTAGTTCTTGGACCTTCTTCCTCTTCTTGTTTAAGTCTAATATTAATTTTTTCAACTTCCTCCTCTTCATCTTCTGAATAATCCAATCTTTCATCCTTAAGTGTATCCTTGTCTAAGAGACTATGTCTTTCTAAATATCTAAATATACGAGAGTAATCTATTCCAAGATCTCTAAGATAGGTTTGACCGTAACTACTTGTGCTTCTAGACAGAGCAAGTAGGAGATGCTGCGAAGATGCTTCAGCACTTCTAAGCTTTGTTGCTTCTAAAATGCAAAGGCTTAAGACATTTTGAGAACCTCGAGAAAAAGTTATAATATCTATTTCAGAATATGATATTTTTTGATTAGTGAAGATTCTGCTATCTATAAACTCCTTAAATTCTAGGATATTTATATCCAAGCCTCTGAGAGCATCAACAGCAGTATTTTCCATATGCCTAATTATGCCAAGGTAGAGATGGTCTGGACCTATTCCATAGTTCCCAGTTCTCATGGCTTCTTCTCTTGCGAAATTGATAATAGAGTTAAGTTCGTTTGATATATTGATTTCCATAAATTCATTATTTTCTGTACAAAATTACTATTTTTTTTGTAACTTTGTCGACTATGTTAATGCTAATTTAAAAATAGTTCACAATATATGGAAAATGAAGTAAAAACAGGTGGTAGGATTGAGCGGGTTTTTATAGACCGACAGATGAGAAGTGCATATATCGACTATTCAATGTCGGTAATAGTATCTCGTGCCCTTCCAGATGTAAGAGATGGATTGAAACCTGTTCATAGAAGGGTTTTGTATGGAATGCAAGGACTTAGTTTGAATTATAATAGTCCTACAAAGAAATCAGCGAGAATTGTCGGAGAGGTATTAGGTAAATATCATCCACATGGAGACTTAAGTGTTTATGATGCAATGGCACGTATGGCTCAGTATTGGAGCTTGAGATACCCTCTTGTACATGGACAAGGCAACTTTGGTTCTATGGACGGAGACCCAGTTGCAGCAATGCGTTATACTGAGGCAAAATTAGCTAAGATTTCAGAAGAGGTTCTTGCAGATCTAGACAAGGATACTGTAGATTTCCAAAACAACTTTGATGATTCATTGACTGAGCCTAAGGTTCTTCCAACTAAGATACCTCTACTTTTATTAAATGGTGCTTCTGGTATTGCTGTCGGCATGGCAACTAATATGGCACCTCATAACCTTACTGAGTGTTGTAATGCTATATGTGCTTATATAGACAATCCTGATATTACCATCGATGGTCTTATGGAGCATATAAAAGGTCCAGATTTCCCAACAGGAGGTGTTATTCAAGGTCGTAGTGGCATTAAGGATGCTTTTGAAACAGGTCGTGGTAGGATTGTAATTCGTGCCAAAACAGATATAGAAGTTAGTGATTCTGGTAGAGAAACAATTGTTGTTACTGAGATTCCTTATATGGTCAACAAGAGGGAGATGATTGAAAAAATCGCAGAACTTGTTGAAAATAAGAAAATTGAAGGTATTGCATATATTAATGACGAAACAGACATGAAGGGTGTTCGTGTTGTACTTCGTCTTAAGAGGGATGCTAATTCAAATGTAGTTTTAAATACATTATTTAAATATACTCCTTTACAGTCAAGTTTCTCTGTTAATAATGTTGCTTTAGTAAATGGACGTCCTCGTACGTTGAATTTAAAGCATTTAATTAAATATTTTGTTGAACATCGACATGAAGTTGTTGTTAGGAGAACAAAATTTGATTTAGACAAGGCAGAGAAGAGGGCTCATATTTTAGAAGGTCTCTTAAGAGCAATTGATGTTATTGATGAAGTTATAGCAATAATTAGAGCTTCTCGTGCTGTTGAAGATGCTAAGAATGAGATAATTGCAAGATTTGGTTTTACTGAAATTCAAGCATCTGCTATTGTTGAGATGCGCTTGCGCCAGTTGGCTGGACTCGAAAGAGAAAAACTCCAGACAGAGTTTGATGAGCTAATGAAATTCATTGCATATTGTCGTGAAATCCTTTCTAGCGAAGCAAAACAACTCGAAATCGTTAAGGAAGAAACTATCGAAATGAGGGATAAATATGGTGATGCAAGAAGATCTGAAATTACCTTATCAGAAGAAGATTTCAATCCTGAAGACTTCTATCCAAACGAGGATGTAGTAATTACAATTTCACATCTTGGATACATCAAGAGAACTCCACTCAATGATTATAGGACTCAAAATAGGGGAGGGGTTGGTTCAAAAGGAAGTGCAACTCGTGAAGAGGATTTCATTGAGCATATTTATATAGCTAATATGCATAGTACAATGCTTTTATTTACTCAAAATGGTAAATGTCATTGGCTAAAAGTTTATGAAATTCCTGAAGGAACTCGTACGTCTAGAGGTAGGGCTGTTCAAAATGTTCTAAGCATAGAGCCAGATGATAAGATAAAAGCTTACATTAATGTACAAACTCTTGAAGATGAAGAATATATTAATAATAATTATATAGTTTTATGTACTAAAGGTGGTATAATTAAGAAAACCACATTAGAAGCATATTCAAGACCGAGAGTAAACGGTATTATTGCACTAACTATTAGAGAAGGAGACGAACTTCTCGAGGCAAGGATGACTAATGGCTCGTCGGAAATACTTATTGCAGGTAAGGAAGGGCGTTGTTGTCGCTTTGATGAATCAGATGTTAGACCTATGGGTAGGACTGCTTCAGGGGTGCGTGGCATAAATCTTGATGACAATGATGAGGCGATAGGCATGATTGTATATGATCCATTGTCTGAAAATGCAGCAGACCAATCTGTTCTAGTAGTTAGTGAACACGGTTATGGTAAGCGTACAGACTTCGATGAATATAGAAAGACTAAGCGTGGTGGTAAAGGCGTAAAGACCTTGAATATTACCAATAAAACAGGCAAACTTGTTTCCATTAAGAATGTTACAGAAGAGGATGATTTGATGATAATTACTCAAGCTGGATTAACAATAAGAATGTCAGTTGCAGATATTAATCTGATAGGCCGTGCAACCCAGGGAGTCAAGTTAATTAACTTAAGAGAAGATGATTCAATTGCTGCTGTTTCAGTAGTAGAAAATGAAGAAGAGAAAGAAAATTCAAATGAAGAATAAAAATTAACAAATAATTAATAACTTATATATGAAAAGAATTTTAATTGTATTAGCATCGCTTCTAGTAGTACAGCTAGCCGATGCGCAATCGGTAAAAACACCATCTCAAGCTAAGGCTGCCGTGCAATCAGCGAAAGCAGCTGCCGACAATCCAAAAAAAGCAACAAAAGTCAATACTTGGATTAAGTTAGCTAAGGCTTATGTAGATGCGTATGATGCAGCCTATGGTCAAGCAATGCTAAATATGAGTAAGACTGAGCTTAGCCTTATTATGCAAAATGAAAAGCCTATTTCTGTTGAAACAGTTCAACTAGAAGGTCAACCAATCACAAAAGAGGTTTATAAGACTAAGGACTTATATTTTAATGCAAATGGTATCCTAGTTCTAATGACAGCAACCGAACCAGTGGTTAAAAATCCATTAGGTAATGCAGTTAATGCTTATAAAAAAGCATACGAGGTAGATGTAAAAGAAAAGAAGAAGAAAGATCTTCAGACTGGTTTAAAAGCGATTTCAGAAAGATATCAACAAGATGCCTTTACACAATATACACTCGGTGATTATGCTGCAGCTAGTGATTTATTTGCTAAATCAGCTTCTGCTTCTGAAACTCCACCACTAGGTGTTTTAGATACTACTTCTTTATATAATGCAGGTTATACTGCTTGGATGGCTCAAGACTACAAAGCAGCAAAAACTCATTTTGAGAAATGTTTAGATATTAAATATTATTACACAGACGGTGAAGTTTTTGCAAAACTTTCTGAGGTTTATAAGAATCTAGGAGATGAAGAAGCTTCTTTGAAGATATTGGAAGATGGTTTTACAATGTTCCCTCAAAGTCAATCAATTTTGATTGGGCTCATTAACTATTATCTTGAGAATAAACAAGATCCAGAAAAGTTGTTTGTACTCCTAGATAAGGCTAAGGAAAATGAACCAAACAATGCCTCACTTTATTATGTCGAAGGTAATATTTATGCTCAATTGAGCCGTTATGATGAGGCTAAGAAGGCGTATGATAAATGTAATGAAATTAACCCAGAATATGAGTTTGGTTATATAGGTGCGGGTATTATGTATTATAATCTTGCGATAGAGCTTCAAACGGCAGCTTCTAATGAAATGGATGATGCTAAATGGGCAGAGCTGATTAAGCAATTTGAAGATGCTCTATACAATGCAATGGAGCCATTTGAAAAAGCTTATTCAATTTGTAAAGATGAAAGTATTAAGGTAAGTATCGCTGAATATCTTAAGAATATTTACTATCGTTTTAGCACAAAAGAAGCTAAATATAAAGAGCTTTACGACAAATATACTGCAATAGCAGCTCAGGGTAGATAATTAGTTAGAGTCTTCGGCTTTTTCGAAGGCTTTAACTATTTTTGTAACAAGAGGGTGTCTTACTATATCTTCATTTTTGAAGACAATAGTATTGATACCCTTAATGTTTTTAGTAATTGCTACTCCCTTTAATAAACCTGAATCATTTTTATTAGGTAGGTCTACTTGAGAAGCATCTCCTGTTACTATAAACTTAGCGTCATGTCCCATTCGAGTTAGGAACATTTTTAGTTGACCTAGATTAGTGTTCTGAGCCTCATCTAAAATAACGCAAGCATTATCTAAAGTACGCCCTCTCATATATGCAAGAGGTGCAATTTGAATAGTGCCATCTGCCATCAATTCTTGAAGTTTTTTTGAAGGAATCATATCTCCAAGTGCATCATAGAGAGGCTGTAAATATGGTTCTAATTTATCTTTTAAATCTCCAGGTAAAAAACCCAATCTTTCTCCCGCTTCTACAGCAGGACGAGTAAGTATGATTCTTTTAATTTCTCTAGTTTTCAAGGCTCTGACTGCAAGTGCAATTGCAATATAGGTTTTACCAGTACCTGCAGGACCTAGTGCATATATAAGGTCATTCTTAAAATAAGCTTTTACCATTTCCTCCTGAGTGCGATTCCTTGCTTTAATAGGTTTACCATCAATACCATGTACGATGATTGCATCGCCACTTACTTTAAATCTGTCAGGACTTACTTCTTCATCAAAAATATCTTCCACATCATAAGGTGTTAAATGCCTTTTATGAAGTCTTCTATCAATTAGTAAATTTATTTTATCTTCAAAATCTTTTACCCTTTCATCATCCCCTTCTACAATTATTTCATCTCCTCTCGCTACGATTTTCAAATCCATGAAATAACTGCATAATGCCTCTAAAATTCTATTTCCTGCCCCATAAATCTCAATTGGGTCCATTGATTCTAATTTGATAGTGTGTTTCATTCGCGAATGTGAATTATTTTTTAAAATATACTTAAATTATGTAATCAATAATAAAAACCAGTATAAATTTTTATTATAAATATAAAATTTCACTTACAAATATATCAACTTTTATTTTGTCTCAGTTTATTTAATCGTTAAATTTGCGTACTTTGCAACGATATATTTAAATTTATGGATTTTATGCGTCGAAATATATTTTTAGTACTTATAATCCTAGTTCCTTTGGTTAGTAGTTGTGATTTATTTCGCAGCCTAGCTGGGCGTCCTACAAGTAAAGACATTGAGATTAAACGCCAAGAAATAATACAGCATCAAGCGAATCTTGAAAAGGCAAAACAAGACTCGATTGCTTTAGTTCAAAAGGCAGAGACTGACTCTCTTGCAGCGATAGCAGCTTTAAGTAAATGGATATACCCATCGTCTAGAATGAGAGGACTTGCAGATGATGCTAATTTATCTCATAGATATTATGTCATAATTGGAGGCTATCGCGTAAAAGAAAATGCAGAAGCAGTTGTTAAGCAGGTTTCAGAAGTTGGCTATCATGTTGAATTAGTCAAGTTTAATAATAATATTTATGCTATAGCACTTTCCCCTTCAAATAAGATTGCAGATGCATATGGGGCTTATTTGAAAATAACTAAAGAACAGTTCTGCCCAGAAGGAGCATGGATATTATTAAATGAGTAGAGGATATGAATAGATTTTTTGCAATCTTAGTCTTGCTCTTTGTGCTACCTATACCATCCATTGCACAATATAATAATTCTCTGACTTATAGTTCTTTATATGATGGAGAAACTATAACTTCACTTAAAGAGCATATTATTAACCTTTCTTCTGTTGACCTTGAGGGTAGGAAGGCTGGTTCTGAAGGCGAAACTCGTGCAGCTAAATATTTGGAGTCTAAGTTTAAGGAGTATGGTATTGATCTCTTATCGCATACTGGTGGAGATCTTTTTGGAATCAGCCACGATGGAGCAGATACTTTAGTTTCCAGGAATATAATAGGCTATGTTCAAGGAAACGATAAAGCAATGAATGATAAATATATAGTAATAGGTGCTAGATTGGATAATCTTGGCACTATGACTATGAACATTGATGGAGAACCAGTTCAGAATGTTTTCTGTGGAGCAAATGGTAATGCTTCAGGTTTGGCCATGCTATTAGAATTAGGCAAAAGAATTAAGACGAATTCTATTTTTCTTAGACGTTCTATTTTATTAATAGGCTTTGGTGCTTCTGAGCATACTTATGCTGGCGCTTGGTATTTTTTGAATCGTACTTTTACCGATTCAAGTAAAATAGATGCGATGATTAATCTTGATATGCTAGGAACAGGAGCTAATGGTTTTTATGCTTATACTGCTTCCAATGAAGATCTAAACTCATTGATACGTAAGCTAGAAGGCGAGCTCCAACCTATTAAACCTCAAATAATTGCATATGAGACTTACCCTTCAGATCATCGAGCTTTTTATGCTAAAGAAATTCCTGCAGTTCATTTTACAACAGGAAAATATCTAGAGCATAATACAGTAAAAGATACGGAGTCTATTATAAACTATGAAATGATGGAAAGAGAGTTAGAGTATATTTACAATTTTACTATGCTCCTTTCTGACACATCATTGGATATTAGGTTTCATACGGATAAACTTCCACCACGTGGACCATCTTACGATGATGTGATTCCATATCACGAATGTGACCAACCACCAATGTTTTTGAATAGTTCTAATCCTAAGCAATTTATGGAGAAATGGGTATATCAATATTTGAAATATCCACCAAATGCTGTGAGAGATGGTATTCAAGGGAGAGTTATTGTAGACTTTATTATTGATAAGTCAGGAAAAGTAACAGATGTTAGAGTGGTTAGGGGAGTTTCTCCTGAACTAGACGAAGAAGCAGTACGGGTGGTTTCAGCATCTCCTAAATGGCGTCCAGCAAGGTTAAATAGAGCAAAAGTGAGATGTTCTATGTCAGTAGCTGTAGATTTTCGTTTAGAAAAGAAAAGTAAAAGAAGTTTTGGTTTTAAAAAACATACATATTAATGCTATATGGATTATAATTTTAAAAAAATAGAGAAAAAATGGCAAGCTTATTGGGCTGCTAATCAGACTTTTAAAGTAGATGTTAATACAACAAAGCCGAAGTACTATGTCTTGGATATGTTCCCTTATCCTTCAGGTGCTGGTTTACATGTAGGTCATCCACTTGGTTATATTGCAAGTGATATTTACAGTAGGTATAAGAGATTACGAGGTTTCAATGTTTTGCATCCAATGGGCTATGATGCTTTTGGTTTACCAGCGGAGCAATATGCAATCCAAACAGGTCAGCATCCTGCAGTAACTACAGCAGAAAATATTACTCGTTATAGGGATCAGCTTGACAGAATAGGTTTTTCTTTTGATTGGTCAAGAGAGATAAGAACTTGTGATCCAGAGTATTATAAATGGACTCAATGGACGTTCATAAAAATGTTTGAAAGTTGGTATGACAATAAACTTAATAAAGCTAGGCCTATTTCTGATCTAGAAGCTATTTTTGCACAAGAAGGTAATAGGTCTATTGATGCTGCTTGTGGTGATGTTGAAACTTTTTCTCCTGAACAATGGAAGACTTTTTCAGAAAAAGAAAAGTCTGACATCTTAATGCAGTATAGAATAGCTTATCAAGGAGAGACGTCTGTAAACTGGTGTGCAGCTTTAGGAACTGTTTTAGCAAATGATGAAGTAAAAGATGGATATTCAGTTAGAGGGGGACATCCTGTAGAACAAAAATTGATGACTCAATGGTTATTGAGAGTGTCTGCTTATGCTCCTCGTCTTTTAGAAAATCTTGATCATCTGGATTGGACCGACTCTTTGAAAGATATGCAAAGAAATTGGATAGGTAGGTCTGAAGGAGCAGAGATGGTGTTTAAGGCAATAAATGGCGATAATGAATATGATATGACCATATTCACTACCAGGGCAGATACTGTTTTTGGTGTTACATTTATGGTCTTGGCTCCAGAAAGTGAATGGGTTGAAAAACTTACTACGTCTGAGCAAAAAGATAAAGTGGAAGAATATTTAGAATTGGCAAAAAGAAAGACAGAACGTGAGAGAATGGCTGAAACAAAAAAAGTTACAGGTGTTTTCTCTGGTTCTTATGCTATTAATCCCTTGACTGGAGGAGAAGTACCTATATGGATTTCAGACTATGTTCTTGCTGGTTATGGAACAGGTGCAATTATGGCAGTTCCTGCTCATGATAGTCGTGACTATGCATTTGCAAAACATTTTAATCTTCCTATTATTCCATTAATTGAAGGTTGTGATATCAGCGAATCTAGTTTCGATGCACACGAAGGTATTATGTGTAATTCTGGTTTTCTAAATGGATTAACTGTTGATGAGGCTATTCCAGCTGCAATTGATTATGTGGAAAAAGAAGGGATAGGACGAAGGAAAGTGAATTATCGTCTTCGTGATGCTATATTTTCGCGTCAGAGATATTGGGGAGAGCCTTTTCCGATTTATTTCAAAGACGGCATTGCAACCCCTTTGGATATAAGTCAACTTCCTTTAGAACTACCAGAAATTGATGAGTTCAAACCAACAGAAACGGGAGAGCCTCCATTAGGTAGAGCAAAAAATTGGACTATTGATGGTTATCCTATTGAGCTCAGCACAATGCCAGGGTTTGCAGGATCGTCGGCTTACTATCTTAGATATATGGATCCTCATAATTCTGAATCTCTTGTTTCAAAAGAAGCCAATGATTATTGGCAAGATGTAGATCTCTATATCGGTGGTACTGAGCACGCAACAGGACATCTAATCTATTCTCGTTTCTGGAACAAGTTTTTATATGATCTAGGCTATGTCTGTAGGAACGAGCCTTTTCGTAAACTCATCAATCAGGGTATGATTCAGGGACGTTCTAACTTTGTATACAGAATTGTTGGAACCAATACCTTTGTTTCTTTGGGGTTAAAAGACCAGTATGAGACTACAGAGCTTCATGTGGATGTGAATATAGTTCATAACGACAGGTTAGATTTAGATGCTTTTCGTCAATGGATGCCAGACTATTCAAATGCAGAATTTATTCTAGAGGATGGAGAATATATATGTGGTTGGGCTATTGAGAAGATGTCTAAATCTATGTTTAATGTTGTAAATCCAGATATGATTTGTGATACATATGGGGCAGATACACTTAGGCTTTATGAAATGTTTTTAGGCCCTTTAGAGCAATCAAAACCATGGGACACAAATGGAATAGATGGTGTTAGTCGTTTTCTTAATAGGGTTTGGAGGTTGTTCTACGATAGAGATGGCTTGATAGTAAATAATGAGCCTGCTAATAAAGAAGAACTCAAGACGCTTCATAAACTAATCGATAAAATTCAAACTACTATTGAAGCATTCTCTTTTAATACTTCTGTGAGTGCATTTATGATAGCGATAAATGAACTATATGAACACAAATGCAATAAAAGAGAAATTCTAGAACCATTCCTCATACTTCTTTCACCTTTTGCTCCTCATATTGCAGAAGAATTATGGGAGGCTTTAGGAAATAAAGAAAGTATTACTTATGCAAAATTTCCTAAGTATATAGAAGATTATACTAAGGAAAGTACTGTTACTTATGCTGTTTCTTTTAATGGAAAAACCAGGTTTACTGTTGACTTACCAGTTGAAATGCCTCGTGAAGAAGTAGATTCAACAGTGCGAGCAATGGAGCAAACTGCCAAATATGTGGGTGAAGCTAATATTGTTAAGGTAATTGTTGTACCTGGAAAAATTGTAAATATTGTTCTAAAATAATTTATGAAACAAAAACTAAGCAAATCAAAAATCTTTTCAATTGGATGGGATTATTTAATCTTATCATTAGGATCGTTAATTTATGCGATAGGATGGACATTTTTTCTTATTCCAAATGGTATAACTAGTGGTGGATTAACTGGTTTATGTACTACTATCCAATTCGGTACTAATGGCGCAATTCCAATAGGATTAAGCTTCCCAATTCTGAATACTATATTGTTAGTGATAGCTTTTATTATTCTTGGGAAAAGCTTTGGTTTTAAGACTATATATGTTATAGCCTTGTCTTCTTTATTTTTCGAAATACTTCCAAACTATCCATTTCTAGAAGTTCTAATGGAAGAAAAATTCCTTACGGCCCTTGTTGGTGGCTCTTTGGAAGCTATCGGTATTGGTATGGTTATTTTGAAAGGTGGTAGTACGGGTGGAACAGATATACTAGTCATGATTGTAAATAAATATTGGCCTGTTTCTCCAGGTAAGGTATATCTTTACTCGGATATTGTCATTATTTCATCTTTACTTTTAGTACCAGGTATGGGTCTAGTTAATCTAATCTATGCTTGTGTAGTAATGCTTACCTTCTCTGTGATAATAGATTATGTATTACTAGGTAATAAGACTTCTGTTCAAGTTTTAGTTTTTTCTAAAAAGTATGAAGAGATAGCAAATCATGTTGTAAATGATATTCAAAGAGGGGTAACAGCTATATATTCAATGGGTTGGTACTCACAACAAGACAGCAAGGTTTTATTGATTATCCTTAGAAAGAATCAAATGAATGAGGTTATAAGCAATATTAAGAAAATAGATAAAGAAGCATTTGTTTCTGTAACTCCTGCCCACGGTGTTTATGGAGAAGGCTTTGAAGAGATTAAAACAGGGATTAAATTGACAAAGAATAAAGTAGGAAAATCTGAAAAAACCAATGACGAAAAAATCTCTTAAACATAATGTCTTTGACACTATCAAAGAATATTTTTTAATAACAATTGGCTTATTCTCTTTTGTAATAGGCTGGTCCATTTTCTTGCTTCCAAATAATATGGTAGGTGGGGGTGTTACAGGATTTAGTTCGATTATTTATTATGCAACTGGCGTCCCAATGGCATATACCTATTTTATTACAAATCTTATATTATTTATAATAGGACTTAAGATTTTAGGCAATAGTTTTGGGGCTAAAACTCTATATGCTATTATTTTAGTTTCACTACTATTGAGGATAATGCCTCCTTTGATTCCACAGCATTTTATTCAAGAATTTGCTATGAACAATGGTAAGATTCTATGTGCAATCATAGGTGGAGTATTTGCAGGTGTAGGTATAGGAATATCCATTTCGCAGGGTGGAAGTACAGGTGGTACAGATATAATAGCTTTAATAGTGAGTAAGTATCGTAATGTTAGTCCTGGACGTTTAATCTTAATGATGGACGTCATTATAATTCTCATCTCGCTTTTATTTCCTTCTTATAATGCAGATGGGGAATTATTAGTTTTTACTGAAAAATTCGCAATTGTTGTTTATGGTCTAATTTTAATAACTGTTACTAGCGTTTCTATAGATTTATATATATCTGGAACAAAACAATCAGTGCAAGTAATGATTTTTTCTAAGAAATATAAAGCAATTGCTGATGCCATAGCTTTTGATATGAAAAGGGGAGTGACAGTATTACCAGCAAAAGGTTGGTTTACAAAAGAGGATGGCCAGGTTCTTATGGTTGTTACAAGAAAAGTTGATTTAAATCTTCTTCTTAGATATGTAAAAAATATTGATCCTGATGCCTTTTTATCTGTTTCTTCGGTAATGGGAGTTTACGGAAAAGGTTTTGATACCATAAAAATTAAGTCCAAAAAGCAAAAAACAGAAATTTCATAAAAAAAGAGAAAAATATTTAACTGAACCTCTCTCAAAAGACATTTTGAGGGAGGCTTTTAGTTATATTTGTCACAAAAAAATTTATTAATATGGCTTGGCAATCTATACTAGAAATTTCAATTCTTTTAACTTGCGTTTTATTACAAATTATTTTCATTGTTTTTTTTACTTATAACTATCAGCGTTTGGAGGTTCAGAAGTCTTGGGATAAGAATCTTTTCATTATTTGTTTTTCAATTACGGTACTAATTCTGATTAGTTGTGCTATATTCCTTGAAAACTCTTTAGATATTTACCCTATCTATCTGCTTTATTCATTTTCTCCTTTTCATTTAGTTAAAATAGGAACAAACAGTACGGATTATAGCAATGTATTTAGTTGGCTCTTACCTCTTATTGTAGCTTTTCCCTTAATAATGATAGGTTTTGAGTTTGTAGGTCTTATTTCAAGAAATTTGAATAAGTTCATAAGTTTAAGCTTTGCAGTTACATTTTTCTCTGTTTCAGAAATTATTTATACAGTCTATTATTTTCGTCGAATTTCAAATGGTATACTTAATATGGGGGTATGGGCCAATTTGAATTCTATTATAGATAATTTATATCGACTTATATTGTTTGGTTTTATAGTATGTCTAATTTATTTCTATGCTTGGGAAAGTGAATATAGTATTATTTTATATTCTGTTCTAACTCTTCTAATAACTGGTCAATATGGAGCTTTAATATTTAGAAAAACTAAATCTAGAATCTATGTGTTTTGGAAAAAACAAGAAAATAAAATTTTAGAAGCAATGAAGTCCTCACTTATACAAATAAATAATGAGGATACATTAAATCCAATATGCAGAGATCTATATGAAAGAGTTTTAGATTTTGTTAAAGGTGAAAAAGCTTTTTTAAATGGGAATCTTTCAATTGACGATGTAGCCAAACATACATTTACCAATAAAGTATATGTTTCAAAAGCAATAAATAAGTATTCTGGGAAAAATTTTTGTCAGTTTGTAAATTACTTTAGAATACAACATTCACTAGAAGTTTTTGATGAAAATCCACATTTAACAGTTACACAAATGGCTTTGCTCAGTGGTTTTCATTCTCCAGTCTCATTTAACACTTCCTTTAAGCTTTATATGAATGAGTCACCTAGTGAATGGTGTAGAAGAAGAAAGCCAATTATATTAAAGAAGAAAAAATAGTTATCTTTGGGGACTAAATTTTATATTATGTCAGACGAGAAGATTATTTTTTCAATGAACGGGGTCGGAAAGATTCTTCCCCACAACAATAGAGTGATTCTAAAAGATATTTATCTTTCATTTTTCTATGGTGCAAAAATAGGAATTGTAGGTTTGAATGGTTCAGGAAAATCTACATTAATGAAAATTATTGCGGGTATAGAAAAGAATTATCAAGGTGAAATAGCTTGGGCTCCAGGCTATACAGTAGGTTATCTCGAGCAGGAACCTCAAATGGATGAAGATAAAACAGTAATAGAGGTTGTGCAAGAGGGTGTTCAAGAGGTAGTTAATCTTTTGAAAGAATATGAAGAGGTTAACCTTAAATTTATGGAACCAATGTCTGACGATGAGATGACTAAACTCATTGAATATCAAGGCGAACTTACAGAGAAAATAGAGCATTGCGATGGATGGGAGATAGATGCTAAGCTTGAACGTGCTATGGATGCTCTTCAGTGTCCACCTTCTGAGGCTAAAATTGCCACTCTTTCAGGAGGAGAAAAGAGGCGTGTAGCTCTTTGTCGTTTACTTCTACGCCAGCCAGATGTGCTTCTCCTAGACGAGCCTACTAACCATCTAGATACAGAGAGTATTCAGTGGCTTGAAACTCACCTTGATCAATATAAGGGTACTGTAATCGCAGTGACCCATGACAGATATTTTCTAGATAATGTTGCTGGTTGGATTCTTGAGCTAGATAGGGGAGAAGGTATTCCTTGGAAAGGTAATTATTCTTCATGGTTAGAGCAGAAAAGTAATCGTCTAGCTATGGAAGAAAAACAAGAAAGTAAACGTAGAAAGGCCTTAGAACGCGAGTTAGAATGGGTAAGGATGGCTCCAAAAGCAAGACACGCTAAATCTAAAGCGCGTTTAGGAGCATATGAAAAGCTTGCTAGTGATGATGGAGTTGAAAAGGAAGCAAGGCTTGAAATATTTATTCCAAATGGTCCACGTTTAGGAAATAAAGTTATAGAGTTCAAAAATGTATCTATGGGTTATGGTGATAGATTACTTTTTGAAAATTTAAGTTTTGATTTACCTCCTGCTGGTATAGTGGGAGTCATTGGACCGAATGGGGCAGGTAAAACCACCTTATTCCGTTTAATTATGGGATTAGAAAAGCCTAAGACAGGTGAGATTACGGTAGGAGAGAGTGTTAAGATCGCTTATGTAGATCAACAACATAAGAGTATAGATCCAGAAAAGACGGTATATCAAACAATAGCTGAGAATTCAGAATTTATAAAACTAGGCAATAGGGAAGTAAATGCTAGGGGGTATATTTCTAGGTTCAATTTTACTGGTGCAGATCAAGAGAAACTTTGTGGAGTTCTTTCTGGTGGTGAAAGGAATCGTTTACATCTAGCGCTTACTTTAAAGGATCAAGGTAATGTTCTTCTTTTGGATGAGCCTACAAATGATGTGGATATTAATACCATTCGTGCACTTGAAGAAGGGCTTGAAAATTTTGCTGGTTGTGCAGTGGTGATTTCACATGACCGTTGGTTCTTAGATCGTATTGCAACACATATTCTTGCATTTGAAGGAGATTCTCAAGTTTATTTCTTTGAAGGTACTTATACTGAATATGAAGAAAATAAGAGAATGCGTATGGGTAATGTTGAACCAAAACGCTTCAAATATAAGAAGTTAATGGCAAATCAATAAGACTTTATTAAGTATAAAAGAACCCCAAAAGTTAACTGCTTTTGGGGTTCTGTGATTTATTTGACTATTAATTATTTATGAATTCTTTTATTAAAAATAGCATTTACAATATTGATTAAAATATAGTTAATAAAAGTTATTAGGATAATCATTGACCAGTTAGGAGAAAATCTTAGTATCACAAAAATTGAACAAAGGAAAATCACAATAAAAAGAATTCTTGCATCATAAAATTCATCTTTCTTATTTCTATTATCCTTCTTTTTTATCTTCATCGAGAACATAGGAATCTCACTAATAAGAAGTATAGAAAGTATTATGCTCAGGGTTGGAATTAAGATGGGTGATTTACACCATTCAATTAAAAGTCCTTCTGAAACAAAAAAAACATAATAAGAAAGTGAACCAGCAATCATTGCTGATGATGGAGTTGGCAAGCCCCTAAAATTATTTGTTTGCCTTGTGTCAACATTGAATTTAGCTAAGCGTAAAGCAGAAAAAATAGCTAAAGTTAAAGGTATATATGCAAGGAATTTAGGCTCAATATGGAGATTGAGCATTGTTTGATAAAGCATTATAGATGGTAATACACCGAAGCTTACTACATCTGCTAATGAATCTAATTCTTTTCCAATTGCTGTGTTACCACCTAGCGCTCTGGCAGCTAATCCGTCAAAAAAGTCGCATACTGCACCTGCTATCATTAGATAGAATGCAATGTCAATTCTTCCTTCTAAGGTAAAAATCACACCAAGAACCCCACAAAGCAGGTTCATTGATGTGATAATATTAGGAATGTTAATAAGCTTCATAATTCGGATTTTTAGGCCCATTTTGATTATTTAATATTAAGTTTCTTTTTAATGCTTTTTGGAAGAGCATCTTTATGAACTATAATATTTAGCGTTTTATAACGAACAAAAGCATCGGAAGCATACCAAATACCATTGAATTTTCCAGCATCACCCCAGGAATTTTTCACTAAAAAGTAGTTTGTTCCATTTTGATCCTTTGCAAGACCGTAGATGTGCATGCCATGGTCATCAGTAGTAGTTTTTCTATCATAACCGTCTTGTCTCATTTCTTGAGTAATAGTCATTTCTTCTGGAAGTTGTGGAGCTAGTTCCTCGGGATTTTCTTCAGTAGATTTCCCTACCCATTTTTCTTGATCTGAACCTGCAGCAGCCTTAGCTTTTTTAACAGGTACAACAGCTAAACCTTCACGGGTAAAACCCTTTTCACTTACATCTGAGCCCCATGCAATTGTATAACCTTTATCTATGGCATTGTACATTACTTCCATAAGTTCATCAATAGGAAGATTGTATGCAGTATCCCATCTCCAATTGTCACAAACTTCAATAATAAACTGACTATAGAACGGGTGATGTGTAAAAGAAGATAAATTAATATAGTTATCAGTGTTAATACCGAGTATATCACGATAGGATTCAGGAGTATGTTTTTTCCCATCAACTTCAAATTCTTGAGGATATTCTCCTAAATAAGCTGCAACTATGCCATCAAATCCATTTAGCCATGCTGTACTTAGTTTTTTATTTGGATTGTTTTTAATTGCCTGAACATATCCCTTTAGTGCAGCGTCCATTTCAGAATGCTCTGGTTTATCTGTTCCATAATTTAATCCAGGCATAAGATTCTGAGGAACTATACCATAATCCTTTATTACGTGAAAAACATCTCCAAAAGAGCTACCTGCTGAAAAATTAAGATGCCCATCTAGTCTTACATATTTAACAGCTCTATCATGATAAGATTTTCCAACTACGTACATTTCAGAAAGATCGACTTCTTTACCTGATGTTCTTAGAACTTCTGATTCAACAAATGAAAGAGCAGCAAAGCACCAACATGTCCCTGAACGATATTGATTTTTAACAGATGTAATTGGAAGTTCTTTTACAGTTGTAAATTGATAATCAGCAGCCTTTGGAGTTTGAGCTTTAGAGGCAAAAACACTGATTCCTGAAAAGAGAATTACGGTAATTAAGAATTTAGTACAATTTTTCATATCGATTTATTTATTATATTTTCAAAACCAGACTACAAATATAGCATTTATTCTTCTATATCTTTATATGGTTCTACCAGGATATTGTTTCAATCCTTCCTCTAAGCAATCTAATGCTTTTTTCATTTCTGCAAGTTCAAGAACATATGCTATTCTAACTTGATTTATACCTGCGCCTTCTGTTTTATAAAAAGAAGCTGCTGGAGTTACCATGGTAGTGCCATTTTTATAACGAAACTCTTCCAGCATCCATTTAGCAAATTTTTCAGCATCATCAACTGGTAGTTCAGCAATAGTGTAAAAAGCGCCACCAGGCATAGGCGAATATACACCTTCCATTTTATTCAAACGATTAATTGTATAGTCTCTTCTTTTTATATACTCTTCTTTTACTTTAGCAAAGTATTCGTCAGGAGTATCAATAGCAGATATCCATGAATATTGTCCTACAACGGGAGCTGATAGACGAGCTTGGGCAAATTTAAGAGCAGCTTTGATAATTTCTTTATTTTTTGATATAATACAACCAATTCTCAAACCACAAAGATTGTATCTCTTCGATGCAGAATCTAATAGGATAACATTTTCTTCGAGCCCTGGTATATGCATAGCGCTGAAATGTGGTTCTTCAGTATAGCAAAATTCTCTATAAACTTCGTCTGATATGAGGAAAAGATTGTGCTTATGGCAAATCTCTCCTAATGCAAGTATTTGTTCCTTTGAATATAGGGTTCCTGTGGGATTTCCGGGATTACAAATTAAAATAGCTTTTGTTTTAGGTGTAATTGCTTTTTCAAACTCTTCCATTGCAGGAGTTTTAAAACCTGTTCTTATATCTGTTTTAATACCTACAAATGTTACTCCACTAAGGTAAGCATAAGTATTGTAGTTGGTATAATAAGGTTCAAGTACTAGGACTTCATCGCCTGGGTCACATACCAAATATAGGGCAATATTGATGCTCTCACTACCACCAACTGTAACAATGAGGTCTGATGGCTCTATGTTAATGTCAAATTTATTATAGTATTTTTTTACAAGTTTTTCTCGAAGTTCTGCAATACCAGCAGAGTGAGCGTATGGAACTAAGTCTGTTTTATAATTTTTAATTCCTTCAATTGCGCATTTTGGAGATTTAATGTCTGGCTGACCAAGATTTAAATGATATACTTTCACTCCTTGTTTTTTTGCTAGATCTGCTACAGGAGAAAGTTTTCTAATTGCAGACGCCGGCATTAGTTCAGATTTCTTTGATATTGTAGGCATATTCTTAAAGTTTAGAATTCATAAATATGTGAAGCAAAAATGATCTTTTGTCTTACATCTTGTAAAGATAGAAATTTTTTAGATTTTTTTATTTTATTACCTTTGTTGTCTTTGATATTAAGACTTGAAAATAAACTATGTATAAAAGTCAAATAACAGCAAAAGAAATAGAGAAACTGGAATTCATTAGTTTTCCAGGAAAAATATATGTGATAGATAGGCTAGGAGTAGAATTTAATAAAGCAATAAATTATCTAAGAACACAGAAAGTCTTAGGCTTTGATACAGAAACTAGGCCTTGTTTTTCTGCTGGACAACCGCAAAATAAGGTTGCTCTTTTACAATTGTCATCGCATAATAGGGCTTATTTGTTTAGAATTAACTCAATAGGTATGCATCGTAGGCTTTGTAATCTAATGTCAAATCCTAATATTATAAAAGTAGGTGCAGCTATTAATGATGATATTAAGGGCCTACAAAAGCATAAAACCTTTAAACCAGCGTCATTTATAGATTTACAAAAAATAGTAGGGGATTATGGAATTCAGGACAAAAGTGTCAAGAAAATGTCAGCGATAATCCTAGGATTCAATGTTTCAAAATCGCAACAACTTTCAAACTGGGAGGCATCTGAACTCTCCCAAGGCCAACAAATGTATGCTGCAACCGATGCTTGGGTCTGCAGAGCAATGTATCTAAAGCTTTTAAATACTAGTAATCTTTCTGCCAAAAGGAATGAGGGCTAGAGCAGCTAATTTAAAATGCTGTTTCCCAAATGGAATTCCGATAATCGTAATGCACAAAATAGCTCCAAAAACAATATGACAAGTAGCTGTTTCTAATCCTATTATAAATATCCAAAGTATATTCATAAATACAGTTAAACACCCATCGCTTTTATCTGTATTTGTAACTTGTTTTCCAAAAGGCATAAGTGCAAGCTCTGCTATTTTAAAAACTTGTACTCCAAACGGAATACCTATGATTGTAATGCATAAAATTAAGCCACCTAAAAAGTATAAAGCAGAGGTTATAAACCCTCCTGTGATAATCCAAAGAATATTACCTAAAAGTCTCATTTCGTTGCAATTTTATAACAAAGCCAAAGTTAAGGTTTTTATAGAACAGGAGAAAATATTCTAGCAAAAGATTCTTTTATTTTATCTAATAGTGGCCTTTTCTTCCATTTTTCCAGTTCAATTAGTTCTGAATCTTTTTGATCTTCTAAGAAGATATCTCTTTGTTTTTTAGCAACTTTACTGTCATAAATAAAAGCATTGATTTCAAAATCTAGTTCAAACCCACGAAAATCAATATTGGTTGAACCTATAGTCACAAACTCATCATCACATACAAGAGTTTTTGCGTGTAAATAGCCTTTTTGGTAGAGGTATATTTTTATTCCAGCCTCTAGAGCCTCTTGAATATATGAACGAGAAGCCCAAGGGGGTAAAATACCTTTATCACCACGATGGGGCATCATAATTCTAACATCTACACCACTTAAAGCTGTATTTTGCAAAACTCTCATAATGGGATCAGGAGGAATAAAATATGGTGATTGAATATATACGTACTTTGAACTTCTTGCAATGGCAGTCATATATCCTTGCATTATATTATTCCACCTGTCCATAGCCCCTCCAGTAACTATTTGCATTAAGGTGTCTCCAGCTGGAGGATTATGTGGGTACATATTCTCTAAATTTGGTTTTTGTTTTGAAGTAAATTTCCAATCGACTAAGAATGATGTTTGAAGTTCAGAAACAGCGGGACCAGTAATTCTTAAATGAGTATCTCTCCACACTCCCCACTTTAAGCCCTCTGCATATCTCTGGGCAATGTTCATTCCACCCATATACCCAATTTTCCCGTCTACAACTACAACCTTTTTATGATTTCTAG
>CAYFTA010000006.1:25379-28586 GCA_964346015.1 uncultured Muribaculaceae bacterium
CCACCCATATACCCAATTTTCCCGTCTACAACTACAACCTTTTTATGATTTCTAGAATTATAATCTCTCGACAAAACAGGTAAATATATTTTTATGAAGGATTTTACTTGGACTCCACCTTGTTTTAATTTCTTATAAAATTTTCTAGGTAAAGTTATATTACCTACGCCATCATAAATAAGACGCACCTCTACACCTTCTTGAGCCTTACTTATTAGTGCATCTGCAATCTTCCTTCCTGCAGCGTCATTTTCAAATTTGAAAAATAATACATTAATATTATGCTTGGCAACTCCAATATCTTGAACAAGCTTGTCAGACATTGTAGCGAAGTCTGTAAGTATTTCAACCTTATTTCCATTAAGAGGAAATGCATTATTGACTTCAGACATCATTTGTATTAGTGGCTTATGCTTTTCTGGTGGATCTTGGCAGATATCTTTTTTCTGAATTGTGGAAGTATTCCTTTTTAATTCCTCATAAGAATCATATTTAATTAGTCTCCTTTTCCTATTATCCATACCGAATAGAATGTAGAGTAAGAGTCCCAGTATTGGTAGGAAAATCAGAATCATACACCAAGCAATAGTCTTTATTGGATTTCTATTTTCTGAAATAATCACGAAAATAGTACCCAATATTAGTACGGCAATGATGATATAATTCCAACCGAACAACATATTAGTTCTTTTTCTTAAAGATAAGTAAATTGTTTATTACAAAATTCAAAATACCAGAAACTCCCATAGCTAAAAGATTACAAACCACTACATGCCAGCCAGTTAGTCTTTCAATTGCAAGCAAGATAATTAATCTAAATGCGAAAACTCCAAGGCTTGATAGATTATATTTTAGATATTGCTTAAAAACTCTTGTTTTTATCTTGCGATCAGTTTTTATCCTCCTATCTTTCCAGACGTAAAAATAGGAAATTAGAAAGTTAACAGCAACCGCACAGTGAAAAGAAATTAGTGGGGATATAATGTATTCTGTCCAATAGGTTTTTGTAAAAACTATATCAGACAAGAACCATAGCACAACTGTGTCTACAATTGTGCCTATGATGCTCGTTCCTAAAAACTTAAAATAACGAATTAAAATTTTTGGCATAGTCCCTAAGAACTTTTACTCTTGTTCTTGTTTTGGCATAGGGTCTATTTCAGCATATCCTTTCAAATCGTTTCTCACAGTGGTAATATGCATTAGTGCGAGCACTACAATTATTACAACTCCAATATAATCAAGTGCTTTAAATGTAAATTCATATCCTATGAGAGTAAAAGTATGAGAAAATTCCCTGAGGGGTGTAATAAGTGCAAATAAGGTATTGATAATTACCATTATAATCCTAAACTCAGTTGGCCCAAGCTTAGCATAAGTTAGTTTGAATTCCTTTTTTAGATGAGCATTCATACTAACATTAATTGTCATTAGTAGGTATATTACTAAAGCCAATAATGCTATTTCTAAGCGCATGAGGCCTGATAAGCCAATACCTATAAAAATAATCACCTCATTAATTGCATCAACAGTGTGGTCTAAATAGTAGCCGTAAATTGGTCTCTGAGTCTTTCTTACTCTTGCCAAAGTGCCGTCAAGTGAGTCTCCGTACCAGTTAATAACAAAACCTAAGGAGCTAAGCCATAAGAAGTTAATGTTCCAGGCTGCAAGAATATATCCTGTTGCTATTACAACTGCACCAAAGACTCCAAAGTATGTCATCATGTCAGATGTAACCCATTTTGGCTGTTTTTTAGCTAGCCAAACCAATAATTTTTTCTCCAGTGCGTTCAGAAACGAGGTCTGAATCCTAACCGCATCTATTTTTTTATTTACCATATTAATATTGATTATATACTCTATTTCTTAAAAATACACCAAATTCTTCAGTGTTTTTATATTCCTTTTGCTCTTCAGGTGTTATAATATTCCCAAGGGCAATTCTTGCTGTTTTACCTCTTTTGTTAAAGACTTCGGAAGGAAGGCGTAATAACCTTACCCTCCAATCAATTAGACCTAAGGAATAATAAAAATTGGAGTTCCTATCTAAAAAATGAACAGGAACAATAGGAACTTTAGCTTTTTGAATCAATCTTATTGCAGGTTCTTGCCATTTGCGATCCCTAATGCATCTATCTTTTAAGCTTAAGTCCGAGACAGCTCCAGAAGGGAAAAGTCCTATAGGATGTCCATTTCTGATGTGTCTAAAACCACTTTTAATTCCTTCTAGGGTTTCTTTTGTTGGAGCCTTGCGTTCATTACCTATAGGAGTAACGCTAATAAAATTCTCCTCTAATGTTTTTATTCTAGATAAGAAATCATTAACCATTATCTTGTAATCTGGTCTTATATGCCCAAAGAGGTCAATAAGCATTACGCCATCTAGGCTACCATAAGGATGATTACTTATTGTAATAAAAGCTCCTTCAGATAGCTGCTCAAGTACTTTAGAATTAAGTACTTCATATCTTAATCCTATGTCTTCCAGAACTGCTTTGGCAAAAGCAGGCCCCTTATATTCAAAATTTCTGTCATAAAGACTATTTATATCTTCTACTGCTAGGGTACGCATGAGAAATCTACCAAAAGCATTTCCACATTTACCTCTAAATACAGGACTTAAATTCTCAAGTTCTTTAAGCTCAAGTAATGGCATTAATTATATGTATTTATTTTTTATTATAAGATGGCTTCAATTATTTTTAATAGATTGTTCTAAATGAGCCTGTTCAATTTAAGCAATATCTATACCATATTACTTCATGTAAATGTAATAAAAATTTAAGAAGTATGTAATTATATCAATATAAAATCATTAATTCTATATTTTTAGATATTATGTTTTGACTTGGGATTTTACGATGGAGGTTAGACTTAGGATTTTACGTTTATTGTTCTGTGCTTAAATTTTCTTAAATTTGCATGATCTGTGATTATAATAGGAGAAGCTTTATGACTAAACAACCAGAATTAAACGAACATAATAAAAAAGACCATCCACCTATGCACACGGCAGAGCACATATTGAATGCTACTATGGTGCGCATGTTTGGTTGTCCTCGTTCTAGAAACACTCATATAGAGAGAAAGAAATCCAAATGTGATTACCTTCTTGATGTTGAGCCAACAGCTGAGCAGGTTTGGGCAATTGAAGACCAAGTTAATTCCGTGATCTCTCGCAATCTTGATGTCACAGAAGTATTTATG
>CAYFTA010000007.1:0-25667 GCA_964346015.1 uncultured Muribaculaceae bacterium
ACCTTGCTATGAATAATCCTCAAGCATTTGAGGCTATTGTAAATTCTGTAAAATAGTCAGTACAGATGAGCTTGAAGGAAATCTACTACAATAAATGGATAAGGTTTGCCTTTTGGGCATTACTTTACATTTTGTGGGTAATCTGGCTCGGAAATTATTGGTGGCTCTTTGGTCTTGTGGTTATTTTTGACCACAATATCACAAAAAAAGTCAAATGGCTTTTTTGGAAGAAATACTATAAAGAAGGAGAAAAAAGAAATGCAGCTTTGGATTGGTTAGATGCAATCATCTTTGCCGTTGTAGTGGTTACATTTATTAATATCTTCTTTTTTCAAGCTTTTAAGATTCCTTCATCCTCAATGGAAAGTTCATTATACACTGGAGATCATCTCTTTGTAAGTAAACTTTCTTATGGACCTAAAGTTCCTCAAACACCACTGTCTATACCTTTTACTCATAATGTAATAGGCCGAAAAGAATCATATTCAACTTTAATCCAAAATGATTATAGAAGGCTGAAAGGGCTAGGTGAGGTTGAAGCTGGCGATTATGTAGTATTTGGCTTTCCTCATGGAGACACGGTGCTAACTCAAATACCAGTTGATGATTATTACTCAGTAATAAGATATCATGGAAGAGAGTACGCAATTAAAAATTTTGGACCTATTGTTGTCAGACCCGATGATAAGAAAGACCATTATGTTAAAAGATGCGTAGCAGTAGCGGGAGATACATTAACGGTTAAGGATGGTCTAGTTTATATAAATTCACAAAAGCAGGAAGTTTATCCTGGAGTTCAGTTGACATACAAAGTCACAACTAATGGTTCAAGGATTAACCCACTGAATTTAGATAAATTAGGAATTAATATCTCAGAGTTAGCTTATAGCAATTTACTTCCTGGCTATCCAGCGATGCCACTTACAGAAGAAATGCTAAAGGAGGTTCAGAAGTTTACAAATGTAGTAGCGATTGAACCAAATATTGATGTTTATCCTCCAGATTATCCTGATAGTTTTAACGCAATATTTCCATTTTCATCAGACTACAATTGGACTAGAGATAACTTAGGCCCATTATGGATACCTAAAAAAGGAGAAACAGTTGAACTCAATCTTCAGAATTTGCCTCTTTATGAAAGGATAATTACTTCTTATGAAGATAATAAGCTAGAAATTAGAAAAGGACAAATTTGTATAAACGGAGAGGAAGCTCATACATACACATTTAAGCAGGATTACTACTTTATGATGGGAGATAATAGGCACAATTCTCTTGATTCAAGATATTGGGGCTTTGTACCAGAAGATCACGTGGTTGGGAAACCCGTATTCATTTGGCTCTCATTGGATAGGAACAAAAAGTTCCCTAAGAATATTAGATGGAGCAGGTTGTTCAATATTGTATAGATTTTTTGCATTTTTGGAAAATTTCCACGATATTTGCAGCCCGCTGGTTATGAATTAATTAAAAAAGTTATATAGAAATGGCAAAGGTTTGTCAGATTACAGGTAGGAAAAGAATGGTAGGAAATAATGTTTCCCATTCTAAGAGACGTACAAAGCGCGTTTTCAATTTGAACCTTAGGACAAAGAAATTTTGGTCTGAGGAAGAACAAAGATTTATTACATTAAAAGTGTCTTGTAAAGGTATGAGACTTATCGAAAAGATTGGTCTTGATGCTGCAATTAAAGACGCTCAGAATAAAGGATTTATTAACCTTGTTTAAATTTTAAGTTATGTCAAAGAAGGCTAAAGGTAACAGGGTGCAAGTCATCCTTGAGTGCACTGAGCAAAGAGAAAGCGGTGTACCAGGTATCTCAAGATACATTACAACTAAAAACAAAAAGAATACAACTCAGCGTTTGGAGCGTAAAAAATATAACCCGTTCCTAAAGAAGGTAACTCTTCATCGCGAGATTAAATAATTGAGGAGGAATAAATAATGGCAAAGAAATCAGTTGCAACCTTTAAGGCAGGTGTAAACAGAAAAATGGTAAAATGTATCCGTATGGATAAATCTCCAAAGACAGGATCTTATGTGTTCTCAGAAGATCTAGTTGATGAGGAAAGAACAAAAGAATTCTTCGCTCAGAAATAATCTTTCTCGAAGTACAATTTATAGATGAGGCTTAGCTGAAATTCTCAGTTAAGCCTCTTTTATTTGCGTCGAGAATTAATTACCTTTGTAAGTTAAACGCTAATTATATGGGAACATTTGATAAAGGCTTTAAAAAGACAAATAGAGGTTTTTTTGATAGGTTATCTAGAGCAATAGTAGGTAAATCTCAAATTGATGATGAACTATTAGATGCAATAGAAGAAGCGCTTGTATCAACGGATATGGGTATTGATACAACTGTTAAAATTATAGATAATCTAGAAACGCGTGTTAGTAAAGATAAATATGTCTCTTTAGAGGAATTAGTTGATATATTGAGAGAGGAAATAGCAGATCTTTTGAATGTCAAGGAAGATGAAGTTATTGATACTCCCGTTCAACCATTTGATTTCTCAAAAAACCCCTATGTTATTATGGTTGTTGGTGTAAATGGTGTGGGTAAAACTACTACTATCGGAAAACTCGCGAATACACTTAGAGAACAAGGGAAAAAGGTTGTTTTAGGTGCAGCTGATACATTTAGAGCTGCAGCAGTTGATCAATTAACTATTTGGGCAGAAAGAGCCAATGTTGATATTGTGAAACAAGAAATGGGAGCAGATCCAGCAGCGGTTGCATATGATAGTGTTAATTCTGCTGTTGCTCAAGGAGCCGATGTTGTTTTAGTAGATACAGCAGGACGTTTACATAATAGAATAGACTTAATGAATGAATTGACAAAAATAAGAAATGTCATGCGTAAGGTCGTTCCTGATGCTCCACACGAAGTCCTTTTGGTTTTGGATGGCTCTACGGGCCAGAATGCTTTTCAACAAGCAAAGGAGTTTGCAAGAGCAACAGATATTACTGCTTTAGCAATTACAAAATTGGATGGTAGTGCTAAGGGTGGCGTTGTAGTGGGTATTGTTGATCAATTTAAGATACCTATTAAGTTTATTGGAATAGGTGAGGGAATAGATGATTTGAAAGTTTTTGACAAAAGAGAATTTGTTTCATCCTTATTCTCAAAGAAAGATTTAGAATAGAAAAATATAATAGATATGAAGATTTCTTATAATTGGCTTAAAGATTATTTAGAGTGCGATCTTGCACCAGAAGTAATAGGTGATATATTAACATCAATAGGTTTAGAAGTAGACTCACTAGATATTGTAGAAGAAATACCAGGAGGTTTGGCAGGAGTAGTAGTTGCAGAAGTAGTAGAATGTGAAGAACATCCTGACTCTGATCATCTTCATATAACAAAAGTAAATTTAGGTGAGCCAGAGCTTCTTCAAGTTATATGTGGTGCTCCCAATGTTGCAGCGGGTCAAAAAGTCCTTTTTGCAACTATAGGTACAGTTCTTGGCGAAGATTTCAAAATTAAAAAGACTAAAATTCGTGGTGTCGATTCATTTGGAATGATTTGTTCTGAAGCAGAATTAGGTATTAGTGAAAATCATGATGGCATTATGGTTTTAGACCCAGATGCAGTGGTTGGTACACCAGCAAAAGAATATCTTAATCTTAAGACAGACGTTTCCATAGAAATAGGTTTAACAGCAAATAGGGTTGATGCTGCTTCTCATATAGGCGTAGCTAGAGATTTATATGCTTACTTAAAATATCATAACCTTCCTTGTAAATTAAATATTCCTGATGTAAGTACTTTTCAAGAAGGTGATGGGAGTGCTACGCCGATAGAAGTTCCAGCTAAGGATGGGGCTCCTCGATATATGGGAATTACTATTAAGGGAGTAAAAGTAGGTCCTTCACCAGCTTGGCTTCAAGAAAAACTATTATCTATAGGTTTAAGACCTATTAATAATGTTGTGGATGTAACCAACTTTATTCTTCATGAGATTGGGCAACCTCTTCATGCCTTTGACCTTGCTAAAGTTACAGGAAATAAGGTTGTAGTAAGAAGAGCAACTGAAGGAGAAAAATTCATCACACTTGATGGAGTTGAAAGAAAATTATCTTCTGAAGATTTAGTAATTGCAAACACAGAAAAACCGATGTGTATTGCAGGTGTTTTTGGTGGCGAAGAATCAGGTGTTACTGAAGCAACAACAGATGTTTTCTTAGAGAGTGCTTATTTCAACCCAATTTCAATTAGAAAGACTTCAAAAAGGCATGGATTAAAAACAGATGCTTCTTTTAGGTATGAAAGAGGAGCAGATCCCCTAATTTTAGAATATGCAGCTAAGCGTGCAACTTTACTTATTCAAGAATTAGCTGGTGGTGAAGTTGTAGGAAAAGTACAGAAAGTCTATTCAGAAGATATTCAAAAGAAGCAGGTTAAGTTAAACTACAATAGAATAGAAAATTTTATAGGGAAGGAAATTGGTCGCGAAGCTATTGAGAAAATATTAGAAGCTCTTACTTATGAGTTTATAGAAAAAGATGAAAATGGAGCTACGGTTGCTGTCCCATCATATATGGTGGATGTTTATAGGGAGTGTGATGTTGTTGAGGAAATTTTAAGAATTTATGGATATAATAATATTGAACTTCCAAAATCAGTTCACGCATCAATAAATGCTCCTGACAAACCAGAGGAGGAGGCTGTCAGACAAAGTATTGCTAATTTTCTTGCGGCAAATGGCTTTGTGGAAACAATGAATAACTCTTTAACTAAGTCAGAATATTATGAAAAACTTAAGACTTTCCCACGAGAGAAGTGTGTCAATATATTAAATTCATTAAGTTCTGACTTAAATGTTATGAGACAAACTCTACTTTTAAATGGTTTAGAAGTTATAGCTTATAATATAAATAGACAAATTACATCTATTCGTACTTTTGAATATGGTTCTGTTTATTCTCTTAAGGAAGGTGCTGATGGAGTAGACCTTAGTTCATATCAAGAACATCCGGCCTATGCTTTATTCTTAACAGGAACCCCTGATAAAGCATGGCGTCAAGAGTTAGGAAAGGGTAATTATTTCCAATTAAAAGGCTATTTAGAACTTCTTTTAAGACGTTTTGGTGCTGATATATATACTTTGGGATATGAAGCTGCGCCTGAAGATTTGTTTTCAGAAGGCTTGTTATATACTTTGCCTGGTACTAGGGAAGAATTAGCAGTAATGGGTACAATTTCTCCTAAACTTTTAAAACAATTTGATATTAAACAGCCTGTTTTCGCAGCAGAAATTAATTGGCCTATATTTTTCCAATTAATAAAGAGGAATAAAGTTAAATATAGTGAACTACCAAGATTCCCTGAAGTAAGAAGAGATTTGGCTCTTCTTTTAGATGAAGGAGTACAATATTCAGATTTAAGAAAATCTGCATTCAGAGTTGGCAAGAAACTTCTTAAACAAGTTTCGTTATTCGATGTTTATAGAGGCGATAAAATTCCAGCAGGTAAGAAACAATATGCTCTAAGTTTTGTCCTTCAGGATTTAGATAAGACCTTGACAGATTCAGATGTTGATAAGCTAATGAAAAAAATGCTATCAACCTTTGAAAAAGAATGGGGTGCTAGTTTAAGATAATGAGAAGCTTAAAGTGTGTATTAATAGTTTTTCTCGTGGTGATATTGGGTTGTTCAGGTCCTAAAATAATACCACGAGGTGAATTATCTCAAATATATGCTGAGATGCTTATACTAGATCAATGGATACAGTCCAATTTTGAAGTTCGACAGGCAGCGGACACAAGTTTTGTTTATGGGGAAATTCTAGAATCTAGAGGTTATACAAGAGAAGATTATATAGCGACGGTTACTAGGTACATGAGAGACCCAAATAAGTTCGCTAAAGTAATTGATAAATCTAAAGAAATTATTCAAGAAGAGATTGATATTACAGATAAGTATCTAAAAATGGAAAAATATAAGGTCATAAAGGAGTTTCCAGAGCTTAAGGATGTATTTTTTTACATTGCGCAAGAACCTTATATGCATTTTTATGACAGTCTAGGACGTGATACTATACAATTATTCTATCTTAAACCAACTTACACAGTTTCAGATACAATTTGGGATGGTATTAGCTTCATTTTAAGGGATAGTCTTGATGTGAAAGATAGTGTTGAAATAAAGGATAATGATAAAACAGATGATAAAGGTATTGGAGTAAAAGGGGTTTTAGAGGAAAAGCGCCTTTTAAAACCTGCTACTAAACTTTCTGCTCCTCAAAAAATAATTTTAGAAGATGATAAGGAGAAAGGCAGTAAATTAAAGATGACACCACTTGAAGTAAAGGATATTACTCTCTCAACTGATAGTGTTAGGAATTTAATAAAAGGAGTTAAGAGATAATGTCACAAAAGATAGCAGCAAAATATGTATATACACTTGACGAAATAGGCCTAATAAGGAATGGCTTTATTGAATACGATAGTCAAGGGTGTATTTTAAACATTGGTGAATGTGACGAGGCTTGGGAAGATGAAATATTGGATGGAGCTTTAGTTCCAGGCTTTGTAAATGCGCATTGTCATTTAGAATTATCCCATCTTAAGGGAAGATTCAGGAAGGGGACAGGAATGGCTGGCTTCATAGATCAGATTAATGAAATGAGGGATAGTTCTACCCATGAAGAGAAACTTAAATGCATTAAAGAAAATTTTGACTTGCTATGGAATCAAGGTGTTTCAGCAATGGCAGATATAAGTAATTGCGCAGACACTTTTGCATTCAAAGCAGTTTCACCAATGTATACACGTACATTTCTTGAGGTTTTTGGAACAGAACCTGAAGATTGTTTTTCTGTGATGACATCAGTAGAAGAACTCCGTCAAGAAGCTATCAAATATGGTTTAGATGCAGCTCCTACTCCACATTCGTGCTATACTATGAGTCCAGAACTTTTAGTTGCTTCTTCAAGGGAGGCGTTGAAAGAAGGTTATCTTTCTTATCATTCCCAAGAAAGTAGGGAGGAGGAAGATATGATAATTTCTGGGACAGGAGCTTTATATGAAAATAGGAAAAGAGCAGGCATGAGCACTCCACCAGTGACTGGGAAGCCATCATTATTATATTTTTTAGATTGTTTATCTAAAACAGGATTTAAACCAATATCTCAAAACATTCTTTTAGTACATAATCTTTGCTTGACACCTGAAGTTGCAGATTTTGCTATTTCTATGTTGGAAAATGTTTATTGGGCCATATGTCCACTTTCTAACATATTCATCCATAATGCCTTGCCCCCAATTGAATTGATGCGAGAGAAAGGGTTAAAAATATGTCTAGGAACAGATTCACTTTCAAGTAATGATGAACTCAACATCGTGTCAGAAATGTATTGCCTACAAGAAAATTTTCCCAAACTTTCTTTAAGAGAAATGCTAATATGGGCGTGTAAAAATGGCGCGAAATTTTTGTCTAAGGATACAGATTTAGGTAGTTTAACAATAGGTAAAACCCCAGGCCTGGTACTTGTTAAAAACTTAGATAAAGACGGAAAGTTAACTAAAAAGAGCTATTCAAAAAGAATAATATAATGCTTCATTTTGATGAAATAGTTTTTGGACCGATATATAGTAGGAGATTGGGGAATTCTTTAGGGATAAATATCTTACCTCCTATAGGAAAATTATGTAATTTCGATTGTATATATTGTGAGTGTGGATGGAATAAAGAGAGTAAATCAGGGGGGAGTTTTCCAAGTGTTGAATTAGTAGGAGAAGCCCTTGAAAAGAAACTCTTTTTTTTGAAAGAAAAAGGAGAAAAAGTTGACTCAATTACTTTTTCTGGCAATGGGGAGCCAACACTTCACCCCGATTTTGCATCTATAGTAGGTGTGACTTTGACTTTGCGTGAAAAGTATTTTCCAGAAGCAAAAGTTTCTGTGCTTTCAAATGCAACAAAGTTAAAATCTCAAGAAGTTGTGGCTGCACTTAAAAAGGTAGATATGCCAATCTTGAAACTGGACGCAGTAGACCAGGATAGGATAAAATATATTAACAGACCAACTTCTAAATATGATGTAGAAGAGGTTATAAAAGATTTATTAAGCTTTAAGGGTGAATTTGTATTACAGACCATGTTCTTAAAATCACCAGATTTTGATTCATCATCAGAGCAGATATTATTAAAATGGATGGAAGTAGTCAGGAGGCTTAAGCCACGTGAAATAATGGTTTACACGATTGATCGAGAGACTCCACAAAAAGACTTGAAAGCCTTTACGGCCGAAGAAATGAAAAAAATGGTATTACCTCTAATAAAAGAAGGATTTAATATCCAGATTAGTGGGAAATCAATATAATTTAAAATATAATAACTTATGATAGATTATTTACAAAAGTATGGTTACACACCAAATCCAGAAGCTATAAGTAAGTCAATATCTCTTATAGCAGCTAATCTTGACAATGTTGTGTCTAAGGAAGTGTTGAAAGATTGTTTCTCAATGATGGATTTAACTACTTTGAGAACAAATGACACTGAGGCACATGTGGAAAAACTAGTGGGAAAGGTTGCAAAATTTGCTGAGACTTATCCAGAATATCCAATTCCAGCATCTGTTTGTGTTTATCCAAATTTTGCTTCTACAGTAAAATCATGTAGGCATACAGAAGATCTTCATATAACTGTTGTTTCAGCATGTTTTCCTTCTTCTCAAAGCTTTTTAGAAGTAAAGGTAAGAGAAACAGAATTGGCAGTTGAGCAAGGTGCTGACGAAATTGATATTGTATTAGCACTGAATTCTTTTCTGGCAGAAGATTATGAAACAGCAGCTCATGAGATTAGAGAAATCCGAACAGCTATTGATAAGGTAGCTCAAACTCAAAATCGTAAGGTTTGCTTAAAGGTAATCTTAGAAACAGGTTTATTAGTAACACCTGAAAATATTGCCATTGCTTCATTTTTGGCGATGGAGTCAGGGGCAGATTTTATCAAGACATCAACAGGAAAGGTGGATGTAAATGCTACTCCAACAGCAGCATTTATTATGAGTGAGTGTATAAAGAAATACTATGAAGCAACAGGAAAGAAAGTTGGTTTTAAACCAGCAGGAGGAATTGCAAATGCTAGAGATGCTGTTTCTTACTATTCTATAGTTGCAAATGTTTTAGGTAAGGACTGGCTTAATAAAGAACTATTTCGTTTCGGTGTTAGTAGAGTTGCAAATAGTATTTTATCAGAAATTGAAGAAAAAACAATAAACTTCTTCTAAAATCATGGCAGACCTTCAAGTGTCTGCAAAATATATTTTTTGAGACCATAGAAATTGCCCTTTGAAATGATTCAGAGGGCAATTTTTAATATTAACCGTCCACATTTACGGCTGACGCTTATTCTAATGTAATTTTGCATTGAAGTTAGAGGCTAAAAGATTTAGCAGACTTTTAAGTTTAATAAACCTAAAAAATTACAGTATGAAAGCGAGCGTAAACTTGTTATTAAGATTCTGTCTGCCCTTATTATTATTGTTAGCATGTGACAAAGAAGGGACAAAGAATGAAAGTCCTAGAAATATATCTCTTGGAACTCATTTAACTCATGAAAAAATTGTCTTAGGAAAAAGGTTAGAAAATCCATATAAGACCATAAATGTTAAGTCTGCTCTAGAGTCTTTATATCCAACAAAGGCAGGTAGAGTTGATATTATAACTACAAATTTATATGTGCGTTTTTTGCCAATTAATGATGCTCAGCTAACTATGTTACAAGACAAAGGTTTAACTTTAATTGACCATCCTCTTGATTATCAAATTCTGGTTGAAGGTGATTATTATCATGACCCTTCTGTGGAAGAAGGTAAAATTACGTGGCAATATGCAGTTGTTCCTCATGATTTTATTTTTCCTGATGATGTAAGTTATGAGCTAATTGATGAGTGTTATATTCCTGATTTTAGTCCAAATGCTAAATCGGAGGATGGCATAGACTGGGAAGCAGTCGAAAGAGAGGCTTATAGATTGACTGGTAATGAGTCTATGTTGGAACCATTGACAAAAGCAGAAAAGCAAAATCCTTCTGGTAGAATTACTATTGTCGATAAAAATGCAAATGGAGGGAAGCCAGTTGGTTTAGCTGGAGTAAGAGTGTGTTGTAATACTTTCGTTCGCATTGCAAAAACTTATACTGATAGAGATGGCTATTATAAATTTGATAAGAAATTTTCATCTGATTTACGTTATCGTATTATTTATAAAAACAAATTAGGATTTTCAATCGGTTTCAATGCAATTTTAGTCCCTGCATCAGTTTCTACTTTGGGAAAAGCTCCTTCAGAAGGACTTGATTTTATGATTACTGAAGAATCAGAGGCAAAACTTTTTAGAAGGTCTGTAGTAAATAATGCTTGTTATGAATATTATTCACGTTGTTCAGAAGAAGATTTGAATATTTCTCAACCACCAGCTAATCTACGAATATGGGTCTTCCCTTCTTTAGAGGCAAGTAGTGCTCCAATGCTTCATCATGGAACGATTTTAAATGAGATACAGCTAAATTCTTATTGGAGCTATTGTGTAAAAATACTCCATGTCTTTCTGCCAGATATTACTATTGGTACACAAACATGTACTACTTATCAAGAGATTTATTCAGCTGTCTGTCATGAACTTGCTCACGCTAGTCATTATACAAAGGTAGGTAATGATTACTGGAACTCGTATATATACTATATAGTTGAGGCTTATATAAAAAATAGAAACCAGCTCTATGGAGACGGGACAGGGGAAAGAGCTGGCTATTGTGCAGTTGGTGAATCATGGGCATATTTCCTTCAGAGTAAAATGTTCAAAGATAGATATGGTGGTACTATGCCTACTTTTGGAACTTCTTTTTGGTTTCACCCTCAAGTCTTTAGATACTTAAATGATAGAGGCTTTTCGATTTCTGATTTATTCCATGTTTTGAGGGAAGATGTTAACTCGGAAGAGGATCTTAAAAATGCTTTAATCTCTAATCATACTTCCCAAAAGCAAATTATTGAACAAGCTTTTACAAGATATCTATAGAAATTATGAAACGACTCTTGTCTATATTAATTTTTAGTTTTGCAATGACCATTTCTACATGTCATGCTCAGCGTATATCTATTTCAACCAACCTCTGCGATTATCTAAATCTTGCTACCTTGAATCTAGATGCTGGTGTGGCTTTAAATCGTCATTGGAGTCTCAATCTTGGAGCAAAATATAATCCATTCACTTTTTCAAAATTATCTGACAATAATTTAAACAAATATCAATGTAGACAACAGTCGTATTCAATATCTACCCGTTTTTGGCCTTGGCATGTTTGGTCTGGTTGGTGGTGTTCAGGTAAATTGCGATATCAAGAATATAATATTGGGGGCATTATTTCTTCAAAAACAGAAGAGGGGGATAGGTTTGGGCTGGGTTTAGCTACAGGTTATGCCTATATGCTTACTTCTCATTTGAATCTAGAATTAGGTATTGGTTTCTGGTCGGGTTGGGGGAAATTTACTCAATATAGCTGTCCTACATGTGGTCTAACTGAAAGAAAGGGTAATAAAATATTTATTCTACCCGACGATGTATTAATTTCTTTGGTTTATGTGTTTTAGAAAAAATTATATAATTATCTATCTCTTTGTATCTTTAATTTCTTGTTCACCTGTAAGAAATATAACCAAACAAGGACATCTTAAGGCAATATCTCTGCTTTTACCTGAGTATGAGCCTATTACTGAGGAAATAATAGATACAATACAACATGAAGATCCAGTACCTGGTTGTCCATTTATATTAAACGCAGTAAAGGATCAAACAACTGGAGAAATGGTCGCAACAGATGTAATAACAGCCTCAAAAGTAGTTTCTCGGTTTCGCAATATTGCTGAACGTGCAGGGCTTGTTTCTATAGAGTTTGATATTATAATTCCAGAGGAGGTTGTAACATCGTCTCATCAATTGAGGTTTTATCCCAAAGCGCATTTTTTAAAAGATTCCACTGTTTTTGAACCAATTTATATAACAGGACAACGTTATAGAATGAATCAATTAAGGGGTTATCGCCGTTTTGAAGATTATAGGTCTTCTATAATTACAGATTCTGCAGCTTTTGTTATGTCAAGACCACTTAAGATTTTCCTTAAGCGAAACTATTCCAATTTGTTTATCAGTGATAGGGAGGAGATTGTAGAGCATTATACTTTATCGGGCAAAAAATCCAGACATCAAAAAAAATGGTCGCAGCTAAGATATAAGTATAAAGAATATATAAGGGATCCAATTCAAACTTTTGGAATTCGCCTTGATACAGTTGTAAAAAATGGAGAGGGTTCTATAGTTTACAGATATCTACAAACTATGCCTCATCGTAGGGGTGTAAAGAAAATGAATTTGACACTTGATGGTGGTTTATATAAAGATGGGAACCATTTAGCTTCAATATCTTCTAAAGACACTTTAACATTTTACATAAGCACTCTGACAGCTATCGTTAAGGAGCCAGACTCTAATATGCCTCAAGAGTATAAACGTGCTGTTGAAGACATTAAAAACTTTCACTACAAAAGGGCTATAGAGACTCTACAGAAATATAAAGATTATAATACAGCCTTAGCTTATGCACTTGCTGACTATAATACACATTCTTTGAATATTCTTAAGACTTTGCCAGATGATGATAAGGTGCTATACCTCAAGGCTTTAATTAGAGCTCGTCTGGGAGATTACAATTCGGCGTTAAAAGATTTAAAGGCCAGTATTGTGCTTAATCCTTCATTAAGACATAGGGCAAATTTAGATCCAGAATTATCAAATTTAACTAGTAAATTATAACAAAATGAAACGAATTTTAATTTATGCTCTTTTATTGGGAGCAATGATTTCTTGTTACAAACAAGGCAATCAGTTTGATGAAAATTTGCCAGAAAAGGTGAAACTTAGCATTTCTCTTCCTCAGGCTAGTACAAAAATGGCAGATGTTGGGAATGATGCCAATGTGAAGAATGTGCAAGTCTTTGTTTTTAGGTCTTCAGGGGATTTGGATACCTATGCTTATTCAACTACAACTTCTTTTGATTTGACTTGCACAACTGGACCAAAAAAGATTTATGCTCTGGTAAATGCTCCAGATCTTTCTTCTATAACAAATCTGTCTGGTTTACAAAATGCTTCTTCTAATCTTATTGATAATAAACGAGAGGGGCTGATAATGGTTAAAGATACAACATTGAATGTACTAACAGATATGTCCTTAAACTTGAAAATGAAACGTCTAGCAGCTCGTATATGTTTGAAGTCTATACAAAATTCTATGGAATCGCAACAACATAAGAATATGAGTTTTAAAGTCAATTCAATTTATTTAATAAACGTGGTTGGAGATAGACGTTATTTTTCAGCAACAACACCTACTGTATGGTATAATAAATTAGAGAGAACTACAGAATTGGGTAGATTATTAAGTGATGATTTAGTAAATAATCAAATTGGCTATGGAGAGACTTATAACACCAATCATTACTTCTATTGTTATCCAAATTCGCAAAGTGAGGACTCTAGTTCTTCTACTTGGAGCCCTAGATATACGAGATTAGTAGTTGAGGCTAATTTTGGAGGGAAATTATGTTATTATCCAGTAAGTATACCAAATATTCAGCAAAACAAAGCTTATTCTATTTCATTAGTTGTAACCATACCTGGTTCAACCTCCCCTGATAATCCTATAGAAAAAATTAATCAAGGTATAACTATCGAAGTCGAGGAGTGGGAAATCAGTGAAGAAATTGTAGAAACAATATAATTCTATGAAAATGAAGAAGATACCGTCTGTAGTCATTGGTTTATTTAGTGTAATATTACAAATGAGTTGTTCTATAAAGGAGGATAGAAGTGTATGTCCGTGTCGATTGAATTTAGACTTTGGTAGTATAGATACTTCTTTAGTGCGAGAGATTGAACTTAATTTGGCAACTACAGACGGCTATCTTTTTTCAGAAAAACTTGAAAAACCTGATTTTAACACTAAAACCTATCTTGTACCAAAATCTTATTTGTCAATAATGGTTTTAGCAGAGTCAAATGATTTTTTTCAACCAGGAATAGGACTAATTATCCCAAAAGGAAAGGAATGTCCTCCCTTATATTCCTATTCTAAATTAGTTTCTACCAATGAAGAAATTGTAGATGAAGTTATAACACTTAGAAAAAATTTTTGCAATGTTTTTATTGAGTTTGAAGACATTGAAAATTTCAATTACGATTTAACAATGAGAGGAAATGTAATTGGATATGCCTTGGATGGGAAACAGCTATCAGGTTTATTTGAGGTTTCTGTTATTACCCAGTTTAATAAAACTTATTCTGTTAGGATACCACGGCAAGAAGATAGTTCTTTACTTTTAATTATAGGCGATGAAGGAGCTCATTATAAAAGCTTTGCTTTAGGTGAATATATAGTTGCGAGTGGCTATGATTGGACAGCCCCTGATTTAAGCGATATAGTTGTTCATGTAGATTATGCTCGTACTCAATTGACTGTGAGTGTCCAACCTTGGGAAAAATCAGAGGAAATAGAGACAATTATTTGATAGCCAGTATATTTTTCCTAATTTTGTCTTTGGGTTAAAATCATTTTAATACAGTGGCAAAAAAGAAAAAGAAAAATACCCAAGGAATTGACCCTGAGTATTTAAGGAAACAAAGAGAATCTCTAATTAGGAGAAATAGACAGGTGGTTTATCTTAATGATAATGAAATAGCTGCTATTGAACGCTATTGTCAAAAGTTTTCTGTTTGTTCTAAATCAGCTTTGTATCGCGAAGCAATAATGGAAAAGGTATTATCAGAATTAGATAATTGCCATCCTACTTTGTTCTAGAATCTCTTATATTTTTCTAGTCTCTACCTCTTGCAATACCGATATAGTATAGAAGTGTTGCAAGAGAGCCGATAGCAGCAATTACATAAGTATATGCAGCCCATTTCAAAGCATCTATTGCTAAAGGTTGGGTTCTATCATCGGTGATTCCTGCACCCCTCAACCATGTAATAGCTCTTGAGCTTGCATTAATTTCTACTGGAAGTGTGATGAAACTAAATAGAGTAGTTGTTGCAAAAAGTGCTATACCAATCCATAAAAGCATTGGAAATGTTTCTATAAGAATTAAACCAGCAAGAATTATCCAAGTAACGATGTTAGAAGCAAAGCTTACTACAGGGACAAGGGCAGACCTCATTTGAAGAAAAGCATAACGCTCTGCATGTTGAATTGCATGACCACATTCGTGAGCTGCAACTGCTGCAGCAGCGACCGAGCGACTATTATAAACGCCCTCACTTAGGTGTACAGTCTTTGTTTGTGGATTATAGTGGTCTGTTAGCATTCCATTAGTAGGAACAACCTGAACATCTCTAATTCCATTATCATTTAACATTTTTACTGCAATCTCAGCTCCTGACATTCCATTATCTACAGGAATTTTTGAATACTTTCTAAATCTACTTTGTAACATTTGCTGAACGATAAAACTTGCTATCATTACAGCAATCATAATTAACCAAATCATTTTTTATAAAATTAAATTATTTCCGAGCTAATATATCTCAAAAACTGCACCAAAACAATATTATGACAATATGGCATCTTTGCAAGAATACATTTTAGAAATCAGAAGCTTCTTTCATTTTCTTTCGAATTTGTTTATTGGCCAAATTTCCTATGCTTCCGAGGTGGGTGTGTTTAAGTTTTTCTGGTTTATATGAAAACTTCTCCTCCTGCACTTCCAGCCCCACAGACTTATAAGCATCCCTAAATGGCATTCCTTCTAAAACCCTTTTATTTACTGCTTCTACAGTGAAAAGATGTTCATAAATTGGATTTTCAAGAATATCTTCATTTATTATTATATGATCTAACATGTATTCTGTCATAAAAATACATTTATGCACGAGTTCGAGAGCAGGGAAAGCAATTTCTTTAAGTAGCTGAAAATCACGATGATACCCATGTGGCAGATTGCTGCATAAAAGTGAAATCTGATTTTCGGCAGCAAGAATTCTATTACAATTTCCCCTAATTATCTCCCATACATCTGGATTCTTTTTATGTGGCATTATGCTTGAACCAGTGGTTAATGACTCAGGAAATTTTATAAAACCATAGTTTGGACTCATATACATACAGCAATCCGTCGCAAATTTATTGAGTGTAAGTGCAAGACCACCAATCGATGATATTACAGCTTTTTCACATTTACCTCTACTTAATTGTGCTGCTATAGAATTATATGTAAGTGACTCGAAACCAAGTTCTTTTGTAGTCATTTCTCTATTAAGAGGAAAAGAACTACCATAGCCAGCTGCCGAGCCTAAAGGATTTTGGTCACAGATTTTATAAGCTCCCTTTACCATGTACATATCTTCAGTAAGAGCTTCTGCATAAGCACCAAACCAGAGGCCAAAAGAAGAAGGCATTGCAATTTGTCCATGTGTATAGCCTGGTAAAAGTATGTCTTTATGTTTTTCGCTTAGATTTTGTAGAGTGTTAAAAAGAGAAATTGTCTCTTTTTTTACCTTTTGAAGCTCATCTTTTAGAAAAAGCTTAATATCTACTAGTACTTGATCGTTACGAGATCTACCAGAGTGTATTTTCTTACCAATTTCACCAAGTCTTTGTGTTAGAAGTAGCTCTATCTGTGAATGGATGTCTTCTACATCATCTTCAAGCTTAAAATCTCCAGCCTCTATTTCTACAAGAATAGCATCTAAAGCCTTTGTTAGAATCTTTAGTTCTTCTTTTGTAAGCAAGCCGATAGATTCTAACATTTTAATATGTGCCTTAGATCCAAGGACATCGTATTTTGCTAATCTAAGATCCAAAATTCTATCATTACCAACTGTAAAATCTTCCACTAAGTCACTTGCCTTAGTTCCTTTATTCCATAGTGTGCTCATATTTTTCCACAAATTTTTCAATGAAGTTAATATAAATTTTTATCCCCTCTCTTAATTCACTTTTAAGAATGTATTCATTTGCACGATGTGAACGAGCAGAATCGCCAGGCCCCAACTTTATTGCATCACAACTTATTCGCATCCAATCTGAAGTGGTAGGAGACGAAAAAGTTTCAATTCCTAGTTCATGGCAAATAGCGAGGAGAGGAGAGTCTTTAAAAGTTACAGATGATTTATTTTGAAGATTACGAGCTTTCAATGTGCTTTCACAAATAACTTGTAATGTTTCTACAATCTCAGTGTTAGAGTAGAGTTCATTGGGCCTAATATCAACGACGAAAGTGCACTTGTCAGGTATTACATTATGAGCAGAACCTGCGTTAATTTGAGTTACGTTGAAATGGACCTTTCCTAAGAGTTCAGATTTTTTGTCAAATGAATGATTTCTAATTTTTTCTATATCTTGGAGAGCTATGTATATGGCATTTATTCCCTCATTTCTAGCAGCATGTCCTGTTTCGCCTTTTGCTTCAGCATCAATTACTAGTAGGCCTCTTTCAGAAGTAGCTGCTTTCATTCTAGTGGGTTCTCCAATGATAGCATATTCTATATGATTTAGTTTCTCAGTCCACAATTTAGTCATTCCATCTTTTCCTGAACATTCTTCTTCTGCCGTAAGTACGAGACATAGATTTATAGGAAGTTCCATATTGTAGAAATGATGGAATACGCTTATCATACATGAAACAGAGCCTCCATCATCATTGCTTCCTAAGCCACCAATGACTTCTTCTTTATTAAGTTTCTCACTCCTAATTTCAGAAACTACTTCTGCCACTTTAGCCTCATCAGGAGTGAAGGGGTTAAAAGAATAGGCTTCACTAGCATTCACTGTATCAAGATGGGCGCAAAGCATTAAAGTAGGCTTCTTGCTATCATAGAACGCATTATTTGCGATGATATTATTATAGTGCCTTGTATGAACAATGTCTTTGGAGTCAAGATATTTGGACACAAATGAAGCTATTTCTTCCTCTTCACGTGAAAGAGAAGGAATGGCTATAATTTTCTTTAGCAACTCTGTCGCTTCATTTGTTAATTTTTCTATATTCTTTTTCATAGTTTTTTTATTGTGTCATGCTGAGGAGGGGCGTAGCCCCGACGTGAGCATCTTCGCAAATTACAATAAAATTGTTCCTCTGTCATTGAGTAGGTTCTTGGCATGTTTAATAATAACCCTACTTACTCCATTTTCTATCGCTTTAAATGAGTTACTTAGCTTAGGTATCATACCATCCACCACGACTCCTTCTTGTTTTAAGCTTTCAAAATCCTCAATATTAATTTGGGGAATTACACTGCTATCATCATCCTTATCATATAAAACACCATCCTTTTCAAAACAATATATTAAGTCTATTGCATGAGTAGGTCTCCCATCATTAGAACAATGAGTATAGTTAGCAAGTGCAATGGCAATAGAGGAAGCAACAGTATCCGCATTGGTGTTAAGTAATTGCCCCTTGCCATCGTGATTAATTGCACAGAGGACAGGTGTAATTCCTTGTTCTGTAAGAGAAATTAAAAACTTGGCATTCACTCCAGTTGGGTCTATGTCTCCCACATATCCAAAGTCAACTTCTGAGTTTTGACTATCAATCCAAATAGGTTGGCGTTTTCTTGCTTTTATAACATTCGCATCAACACCAGAAAGGCCTATGGAATTACAGCCATGAGCTTGCAAAAGTGCTACAATATTTTTATTACCCCAACCAGCATATACCATAGTTACTATCCTTAGAGTTTCTTCATCTGTCACCCTTCTACCATCTATCATTTTAGGTTTAAGTCCCATGGCTTTTTGCATTTGACTAGCCATGACTCCTCCTCCGTGAATTAGAATCTTCTTACCTTTAAGAGCAGCAAAATCTTTAGCAAAACTCTCAAGCAAGGGGGGATTATCAACTATATTTCCACCTATTTTAATTACTTGTATCATAAAGTCTTAAGTATTTCTTTAAGAATGGTCTGAGCACTCACTACTCGATTTGCTGCCTCAGGAATAACTATAGATTGTGGACTTTCAATAACCTCATCTGTTACAATCATATTTCTCCTGACAGGAAGGCAGTGCATAAAATAAGCATTATTGGTAAGAGCCATTTTTTCATTATCAACTGTCCAACTCCTATCCTTGCTTAAAACCTTACCATAATCTTCATCGTTATAAGCAGACCAGTTTTTTGCATAAATAAAGTCAGCTCCTTCAAAAGCCTTTTTTTGATTATATTCAATCTTTGCTCTACCAACAAACTCTGGTGCTAATTCATAACCTTCAGGATGAGTTATTATAAACTCATAATCTGTAAGATTTATACCTTCGGCAAAAGAATTAGGGACAGCTTGTGGAAGTGCTTTTGGGTGTGGTGCCCAAGTCATTACAATCTTGGGTTTTTCTGTCTTCTTATATTCTTCTATGGTAATGATATCGGCAAAGGTTTGCAGTGGATGGCGTGTTGCAGCTTCCATGCTAAAAACAGGCTTACCAGAGTATTTAATAAATTGATTTATAATGATTTCATTATAGTCTTCTTCTTTGTTTTCTAGTTGAGCAAAGGAACGCACGCCGATAATATCACAATAACATCCCATGACAGGAATGGCTTCAAGCAGGTGTTCAGGTTTATCTCCATCCATTATTACTCCTCTTTCTGTTTCAAGTTTCCATGCCCCTTGATTTACATCAAGAACGATGACATTCATTCCCAGATTAAGCGCAGCTTTTTGAGTACTTAATCTAGTTCTAAGGCTTGAATTAAAGAATATCATAAGAAGGGTTTTATTAAGTCCAAGCTCTTGATCAGCAAAGGGGTTTTCTTTTACATATTTTGCAGCGACAAGAGCGTCACTTAAATTACCTATTTGTTTAATCGAAGTAAAATGTCTCATTTTTTATAATTTGTATTAATATTATCTTGTAAGCCGTTGCCAAGCTAAAACAAAATTTTTAGCAGTTTCCATAGTAATAGTTAAAGGTGGCAGTAAACGGATGACTTTCGGGCCTGCTGCTCCTGTAAAGAAATGTTCTTCAAAAAGAAGCTTGTCCCTCAAGCCAATATATTCATCCTTAATTTCAAGTCCAATCATTAGACCTTTGCCTCTATATTCTTTCACAGCTTTATCATTCTCAAATATAGACTTAAAATATTCACCTACTTTAGATGCATTTTCTATTAGATTTTCAGCTTCAATCACTTCCAGCACAGCAATAGCAGCAGTGCAAGCAAGGTGATTTCCTCCGAAAGTGGTTCCAAGCATACCAAAGCTAGGCTTAATATGAGGGGCAATAATTACTCCCCCTATAGGGAAACCATTCGCCATTCCTTTCGCTGTAGTTATTATATCTGCCTTCACGCCATGGTGCTGATGGGCAAAGAATTTCCCTGTTCTCCCATATCCAGATTGAATTTCATCTAAAATGAGTACTACAGAATATTTGTTACAAAGAGTTCTAAGACTTTGTAAAAAAGAAGATTCTAATTCATAAATCCCAGCAACTCCTTGAATTCCCTCAATAATTACAGCAGCAAAACTTTCTGTTTTTAATTGTTCCTCGACACTCTCAATATTGTTTAATTCTGCAAATACGATATTGTCTGTTTTGTTAAAAGGAGCCTGAATTTTGGGATTATCAGTGGCTGCTACAGCTCCAGAAGTTCTTCCATGAAAAGCCTTTTTAAATGCCAAAACTTTACTTTTTCCTGTATAGAAGGAAGCTAGTTTCAGAGCATTCTCATTGGCTTCTGCTCCACTATTACAAAGAAATAGCGAGTAATCTGGATAGCCACATATACTTCCCAGTTTAGTAGCCAAATCCTTTTGCAATGAATTCTGCACAGCATTTGAGTAAAAGCCCAGTTTAGCTACTTGTTTCTGGACTTTCTCCACATAAATAGGGTGGCTATGACCAATGGAAATCACGGCATGTCCTCCGTACATATCAGTATATTGAGTGCCATCTGAAGCCCAAAGTGTCGTGCCAGAGCCCTTTACAGGCTCTATATCCCATAGAGGATATACATCAAATAAATTCATACTTCTTTTATTTGAAAATAATTAAAAAGCTGAAGGTTTTAGTCGAAGACCAGTATCTTCTGGTAGACCAAACATTAAATTCATATTTTGTACTGCCTGTCCAGCAGCTCCTTTTATTAAATTATCAATAGCAGAAGCTATGTGCACATAACCATTGTGTATCTCTACATGCAGCAAAGCTTTATTAGTATTTACAACTTCCTTCATAGCTATATCTTTGTCGCTGTGGAATACAAAATGAGAACCTGCATAATAGTCATTAAAAACCTTTCTATAATCTTCCAATGTCCAATCTTTAATAGCTCGAGTATATATACTAGCAAAAATACCTCTTGCAAAATCTCCTCTCATAGGCACAAAATTAATCTTTGGTTCTTTTCCCTTTCCTTCCTTAGCTAGAGTTTTAGAAATTTCAGCAAGATGTTGATGATTAAAGAGTTTATATATGGAAATATTGTCAGTCCTATAGCTAAAATGTGTTGTATCACTCAGCTTTTTGCCTGCTCCTGTTGAACCAGTAATTGCAGTAATATGGATTTCGTCTATTATTAAATCTTGACGAGCAAGTGGAAGTAAACCTATGAGAATTCCGGTTGCAAAACATCCAGGATTAGCAATATTCTTGGCTTTTACAATCTCTGATTTAGCAGACTCACAAAGTCCATAGACGAACTCTCGCCCTTTATAAATCCCATCTAGACGGAAATCATTTCCAAGGTCAATAATTTTACACTCAGGAGAAATTTTGTGAGTATCAACAAATTGTCTCGAAATACCATGACCAAGACAGAGGAAAATCACATCTGGATTGCCTAGTTCTGTTCCAAAGCAAAGCTCAGTTTCGCCAATTAAATCTCTATGTATCTCAGTGATAGGCACTCCATTAGAAGAAGTTGTAGTTGCAGCGACTACTTCTACTTCAGGATGGTTGAGAAGAATGCGAATTAATTCCCCTCCTGTATATCCCGTACCACCTGCTATAGCTACTTTAATCATATAAATTTTAAAAAATAAGATGGTTAAATTAAATCAGCATCATCCTCGTTCACACTATAGTAAATCTTTAACGGATTGCTTAGAACTTTTGTAAAACCAATAATATCTTGGCCTGTATATGATTTATTTACTTCACCGTAAGCTCCAAACTTTGCATTCATTAAATCATGTGCACTTGTACAACCTAAGATATTAAAATGGTACGGTCTTAGAGCAATTTCCACCTCCCCACTTACATTTTTCTGCATACTTTCCATCATAACTTCCATATCCCTCATAACAGGATCTAAGTACATGGCTTCATGCATTTGTTGACCATACCAGCCTGCAATCTGTTCTTTCCAGTATAATTGTCCTTTGGTAAGTACATGTTTTTCAAGTAGATGGTGAGCTTTAATTATAATTATTGGCGCAGCAGCCTCAAAACCAACCCTGCCTTTTGTACCAATAATTGTGTCACCAACATGAATGTCTCTACCTATTCCAAAGGGCCCAGCTACATCTCTCACAGCTTTAATAACTTCAATGGGGTGCATTTTCTTACCATTAAAGGAAACAGGCTCACCTTTTTCAAAACCAATTTTTATATGCTCAGGTTTTGTTTTAGTTACTTGTGTAGGATAAGCTTCTTCTGGCAAATATCCATCAGAACTCAAAGTCTCAACCCCACCCACACTAGTGCCCCAAAGTCCTTGATTAATAGAGTATTTAGATTTTTCCCAAGAAGACTCAAAACCATGTTTTTGTAGATAATCAATTTCCTCTTGCCTAGAAATGGCAAGCTCTCTAATAGGCGCAATAATCTTAACTTCAGGAGCTAAAATCTCAAACACAATATCAAAACGAATTTGATCATTACCTGCAGCAGTGCTTCCATGAGCAACGGCTCCAGCCCCTAGTTTTTGAACATGTTTAAGAACCTCAAGAGCTTGGAATACACGTTCAGAACTTACAGAAAGAGGATAGGTTGCATTTTTTAGAATATTCCCCCAAATTAAATATTTAATACCTTTTTCATAATATGTTTTAACAGCATCTACCGTAGTATGTGAAACAGCTCCTAGTGTTAGTGCTCGCTCTTCAAGGGTTTTAACTTCTTCTTCTGAAAAGCCACCAGTATTTACCATGACTGTATGGACTTCTAAGCCTCTTTCATTTTTCAGATATGGAACACAAAATGATGTATCTAGACCACCACTGAATGCTAAAACAACTTTTTTATTCATATTATTATTTATTTTCTTGTTCAACTTTTGGTTTTCTTGTTTTTTTGACATGCTCCTTAGGATCATATAATAGTCCTGTGCAGAGACACATTTTGAAATCATTACTTTTTAGAATCTCCCAGTTTCTACAACCCTGGCAGCCCTTCCAGAACTCTTCATCCTTTGGTAAAGCAGCGAAGGTTACGGGACGAAAGCCTAGTTTATGGTTCATTTTCATAACAGCCTCGCCAGTAGTAATGCTAAAAATCTTAGCTTCTGGAAACAATTCTCTAGACAGAGCAAAAATTCTTCTTTTAATTTTCATGGCTATACCCATTCCTCTAAATTCATGAGCCACGATGAGTCCTGAGTTTGCCACATATTCTTTCCCTCCCCAAGATTCAATATATGAAAATCCAGCAAAACGCTTGTCTTTTGTGAGGGCTATAACTGCCTTACCTGCTGCCATTTTCTGTTTCAAATATTCTGGAGTTCTTCTTGCTATACCAGTCCCACGCTCACGAGCGGATATAAATATTTCGTCGCAGATTTCATCTGCATATATATAGTGACTTTCATTCGCCACCACAACATCAATACGCATAAAGCTTCTAAATATTTATGTTCAATGAATAATTTGTGTAATTACACCATGACATGGAAAATTTTCCTAGAAATATGTAATTGGGAGGGAGTTGCCTCGAAAGCCCCTCCTAGAGTCGCACATGACTGTACGCAACATGGGAGTGACATAGAATTTGCCACGCATAATAATGAAATATGTTGCTAGTTTTTGCCATAACTAAGCAAAGGTAAGGAAAAGTTTCTTAATTTTGCAATTGTTTACAAAAAATATAAAATATGTATAAAGATGATTTCTCGAGGTTGGAAATAAGCCTTCCTGCCTGTCTTGATAACTATAAATATTTTCGTTCAAAAATAAAAGATACTACCAAGCTTTTGGTCTTGGTTAAGGCTAATGCCTATGGTCATGGTGCAGTTCAGTTTGCAAGGCTAATTGAGAAAGCAGGTGCTGATTATTTAGCTGTTGCATATCCCGTAGAAGGTTTGGAGTTGAGGAAAGGAGGCATTAAAGCTCCTATTATGATTCTAACTACTGGCAACGACTCTTTTGATTTAATTGTTGATAATGAGCTGGAGCCTTGTATACCCAATTTTTATGCATTGAAGGAGCTAGAGAAGGTTTTGATTGAAAGAGGAATAGAGTCTTATCCAATTCATATTAAAATTGATACTGGTATGCATCGTTTGGGCTTTATGCCTAATGAATTATCAGAATTGAAAGAGTATTTAGCAAGCTCTAAAAATATTCGAGTCAAGTCTTTATATTCTCATCTTGCAGCAGCAGCTGAGCCTGAGCATGATGATTTTTCTCACTCTCAAGTTGCTCTATTTAAGGAGAATGCAGATGCTATATCTGAGGTTTTAGGTTATAAACCTTTATATCATATGCTTAATTCGGCTGGTATTCAGAGATTTCCAGAATATCAATTTGATATGGTAAGGCTGGGAGTTGGAATCTATGGGATTTCTGCTGTTCCTGACGTTAAGCTTAAGTTAGTAGCAACGTTTAAGTGTAAGATATTGCAGATTAAATCCCTAACCAAGGAAGATGGGACTGTTGGATACAGCAGACGAGGACAAATTGCCCCTAGTGGAACAGTAGTAGCCACCATTCCTGTGGGCTATGCAGATGGATTGAATAGGCATTTAGGTCAAGGTCGTTGTTCGTTTATGTTAAATGGGCATAGGGTTCCCACAATAGGCAGTGTTTGTATGGATATGGCCATGCTGGATATAACAGGTGTCCCTGCCAAAGTGGGGGACACCGTTACTATTTTCGGCGAAGAGCCTACTATTAATGAATTATCTGAAATACTCGGCACGATTCCTTACGAAATTCTTACTTCCGTTCCGCGCCGTATTCGTCGTATCGTAGTTCCTTAATGCTACAGCATCATACCTGCTGCAACTTCATCAGCAACTGCTTTACCTCTGATTTGAGTGAGGATTGCAAGGCCAAACTCCACGCTTAAGCCTGGACCGCGGCCTGTAACTATATTGCCATCTACAACTACACCTTCTTTAACATATATGGCACCTTTGTCTATTATAGCTTGTTCGAAGCCATCGTAGCAAGTCATTTTACGGCCTTCTATATTTGGTAGCTTAGTGAGCACCACACTAGGAGCTGCACATATTGCTGCAACAGCACCACCTTCCTCAAAATGTTTATATAGAATGTCCATTAATTTATCACATTTTGCAAGATTTTCAGCACCAGGCATACCACCTGGGAAAATCATAAAGTCCTTTTCAGAACTACCAGCAAATGAAGTTGAAGCCCTAAATTCAGCAAAACTACGATCAGCTATAACTGGAATTCTATTTGCACTTGTTACAATTCTATC